>NZ_JAQZSH010000005.1:0-16101 GCF_053902585.1 Longispora urticae | reverse complement strand
ACCTCGGGCGTGCTTCACCCCGTAGGCCGCCGCGACCAGGCCGCCCACGTCCGACAGCAACGGATAGTCGAACGCGTGCTTGTCGGCGAACTCCCGCTGCTTCCCCACGGTGTCCGGGCTGATCCCGACCCGCTGCGCGCCCAGCTCACCGAACTCGGCCGCCAGATCACGGAAGTGGCAGCTCTCCGCGGTGCAGCCGGCGGTCATCGCGGCCGGGTAGAAGAAGAGCACGACCGGGCCGTCCTGGAGCAGGTCGGACAGCTTGCGGGGGGTGCCGTCCTGGTCGGCGAGCTCGAACTCGGGCGCCACGTCTCCGGTCTTCATCCCGCGACCCTACCCCCCAGTAGCCGAAACCGCCCCTCCGGGCGGGCTCAGGTCACCCGGCGTGTGGCCAGCCACTCCTCCGCCCAGCGCCGCAGGCCACACGGCCAGACCCGGCCGCAGACGACGCAGCGGTTGACCCGGTCGGGCAGGTGGCAGGCGACCTCCTCGTCGGCGATCTCGGTGAGGTCACGGACGGTTTCCGGCCGCAGCCCGCTGCGGTCCGGGCGGTCCGCGCCGGGGCTCGGGCGGCACACTCCTGGGCTCAGGCGGCCCGGGCCAGGACCTTCACCCGCATCCTCCCGTCCCGCACCGCCTGACACGCCGCCCACACCTTGGCCGTGGCCAGCGCCTGGGTCCGGGTGTCGAACACCGCCATCCGTGTCACCGGCTCGGGAAAGCTCCCCGTCACGGTCACCATCAAGACCTGAAAAGTCATCATCGGGTACCTCCATCCGAGCACCATTCCGCGTTTCCGGCGAGCACGGGAGTGGACGGCGGTGTGCTCACCGTGTGCGCGCCGACCGAACTCCGGTGGACACGTGTGTGGCCGTTGTGTGCCTTGTTTCGCCGTTGTGGTTGCCGGTTAGCGTCGGCTTGCAGCACAGTTGTCCCCAGTGCCCGACAGGGGTAGTTCATGATGGAGCTCGCGAAGCACCCGCTGACACACGTGCGGCTGGAGAACGGCTGGTCGATGGCCGACCTGGCGCGCCTGCTGCGCCGGGCCGCCGGCCGGGAACAGTCGCGTTCAGGGCTCGACCGCAACCGGATCTGGCGCTGGGAGGCCGGGCGGACGACGCCCGGTGCGGAGTCGCAGCGCCTGCTGGCGAGCATCCTGGACGTCCCGCCCGGGCAGGTGGAGGCGCTCGGCTGGCCGGACTGGCTGCCGGCACACGTCGAGCCGCACCCGTTCACGCCCCAGGGCAGCCGGGTGGCGGTGCAGGAGGTGGTCGTGGCCAGGATGGACCGCAGGGCGTTCCTCGTCCTCGGGGGTGGCGCGCTCACCGGCATGGCCGAGGACTGGGCCCGCACGGAGCCCGGCAGGTTGACCGGCGCTCTCGACGGCCGGACCGTGGACCTGTCCCTGGTGACCTGGCTGGAGACCCGTACCTCCGAGCTGCGTGCCCTGACCACAACCTCCGAGCCGCTCGTGTCGGACCTGGTCGACGCGCACCTGACCACCACGATCCGCCTCCTCGACCAGGCCAGCTACTCCGAGGCCGTGGGCCGCCGGCTGTGCGCCACCGCCGCGACCCTGGCCCAGTGCGCCGGCTGGCAACGCTTCGACCAGGCCCGGCACGGCGGCGCTCAACGACACTGGCAGGCGGCCCTGCACGCCAGCCATCTCGCGGGCGACCGGGATCTGGGCGCGGGCGTGCTCGCGGATCTCGCGTACCAGGCGACGTGGCTCGGACAGCCCCGGCACGCGGTGGACATCCTCGACTGGGCCAGGACCCGCACCTCGTCGCCGGCCGCACGCTCGCTCCTGGATGTGCGGAGCGCCCGGGCACTCGCCCAGCTTCGGGACTCCTCCGGGTGTATACGAGCGTTGTCGTCCGCCGATCGGGAGCTGGACCGGGCCCGGCCGGAGTCGACGCCCGGCTGGGTGGCGTGGATGTCGCCCGCGGACCTGGCCACGGACGCCGGGCGTTGCTGGCTGGACCTGGATCAGCCTCGTCGGGCCTCGTCAAGCATCGAGTCGGGACTACGCCTACTGGACCCCGGACGGGCCCGGACCCGGGCGGTGTTCCTCAGCTACCGGGCCGAGAGCGCGTTCGCGGCCGGGGACCGGGAGGCGGGGCAATCGTTCGCACGGGTCGCTGTCGGGGCGGCGTCGGCGACCGGTTCGGCGCGGTGCGTGCAGCAGGCGGCGATGGTCGCGGACCGACTCGGCGTGGACCGCTAGCCGAAGGGGACCTTCCCCTGCGTACCCGTCACAGCAGTGTGGTTTGAGGTCCTCAGCGTTGCGGTGAGGCAAGCGCGCCGAACGTCAGGAAGTCGGAGAGCCCGGCTCGATGATGCGCACCCCCGGCCACCGCCGCCCCGGCGCGTGCCGAGCCAATCGGGACAAAGACTCCCCCTCAGACACCCGCACCGGATTCCGCCGCCACACCCCACCCAACAGATCCCCCAACCCCAACGGCGCACACACCTCGATCTCCCCCGCACCCCCGAGCCGCACAGCGACAGCCGTAGCCGTCTCCGGCCAGGTGGCCACCGCCTCCTCCACGGACCCGAAAGCGGCGACAGGCTCCCCGCCGAACCGCACAGGGAACCAGGTGTGCACGGCGGCCTGGTTCTTCGCCTCCCACGGCACCGCGGGCCAGGCCTCACACAGCGCCAGAGTCGCCGCGTCGTCCCGAGCCCGACGCAGATCCCAAGGATCGAAGAACACCACATCCACGTCCCGCACCTCGGCGGGCTCGAACCCGGAGCCGTACAACCGCCCCCACACCAGATCGCGCAGCACACCGGCCCCGACCCAGGCACCGGCCGGCCCGGCTGCCCGGACCGTGGCCAGCACCCGGGTCAGCCAGGCGGATCCGGCCACGATCCGGCGCAGCTCGTCAGTCGTCACACGACCATTAGGCCAGAGGGCTCAGACAGAACGCGTGACCGGCGGGGTCCTGGAGGACGACCCACTGGCCGTCGCCGGGCTGGAAGTCGGGGCGGGTGGCGCCGAGTTCGAGGGCCTGGGCCGCGGCCTTGGCGAGGTCGGCGACGCCGAATTCCAGGTGGAACTGCTTGGCGTCGTCCGGCCAGGAGGAGCGGGGGTGGTCGGTGATCTTCTGGAAGCCGATCTTCACGGGGCCGTCGCCGCCGATGTAGGCGTAGGAGTCGTCGGCGTAGACGGACTCCCAGCCGGTCAGGGCGGTGTAGAAGGCGGCCAGGGCTCGGGGGTCCGCGCAGTCGAGAGTGACGCCGGACAGGTTCGCGATGGTCATGAGGAGGAGCCTGCCCGGTGTACCTGACAGGTAGTGTCAGGTACATGAGACTCCTCTCCGTGCTGCTGTCGTTGCAGAAGCACGGGCGGCGCACGGCCCGGGAGCTGGCCGAGGAGCTGGAGGTGTCGGTCCGCACCATCTACCGGGACGTCGAGGCGCTCGGTGCGGCGGGCGTCCCGGTCTACGCCGAGCGCGGGCCAGCCGGGGGCTACCGGCTGCTGGACGGCTACCGCACCCGGCTGACGGGCATGACGCCCGAGGAGGCCGAGGCGTTGTTCCTGGTCGGGATGCCCGGGCCGGCGGCCCAGTTGGGGCTCGGGTCGGTGCTGACGGCGGCCGAGCTGAAGCTGCACGCGGCGTTGCCGACCACGACGGGGCGGATCCGGGAGCGGTTCCACCTGGACGCCGCCGCGTGGTTCCAGGCGGCGGACGACACGCCCTGGCTGGGCGCCGTCGCCGACGCGGTGTGGCGCGGGGTCCGCCTCACTCTCGGGTACCGGCGGTGGAAGGTGCCCCGCGAGGTGACCCGGACCGTGGACCCGCTGGGCGTCGTGCTGAAGGCCGGGCGGTGGTATCTGGTCGCCACCGCCGAGGGGACACTCAGGACATACCGGGTGGCGAACATCCTGCACGTGGAGCCGCTGGCCGAGAAGTGCGCGCGCCCGGAGGACTTCGACCTCGCCGGGTACTGGGACGCGCACACGGAATGGTTCGAATCCCGGCAGTACCAGGGCGAAGCGCGCGTCCGGCTGTCCCCCCGGGCGGTGGATCTGCTGCCCGGGATGCTCGGCACCACGGTCTCGCGGGCTGCGGCGGCCACGGCGGGCGCCCCCGACGCGGACGGCTGGGTCGAGGCCACGATCCCCGTGGAGAGCATCCGGATGGCCGTCAGCGATCTGCTCCGCCTGGGCGTTGACCTGGAGATACTGGGCCCGCCGGACCTGCTCGCGGCGTACTCCACAATGGTCCGTGACCTGGCTCTCAGGTATTTGTCGCACCCGCCGGTTAACCTGCCGTCACAGTCGTAGTGGACGGATGGGTGAATGAGCGCTGAGACGCGGTATCTGGAGCTGTCGGAGAACGACGGGGGCTCGCACAAGTTCTACGAGGTGCGGATCGACGGGACCGAGCTGACCATCAGGTTCGGCCGGATCGGGGAGCAGGGGCAGGCGAAGACCAGCTCGTTCCCGAGCACCGACCGGGCACTCGCCGAGGCAGAGAAGAAGATCCGCGAGAAGATGCGCAAGGGGTACGAGGAGGCGGTGCAGGGCGTCCGCCAGCGCCGCGCGATCACCCGGCGCGAGATCGTCAGCACCCGCTCGACGGCCAACCGGGCGCCGGTGCTGTGGCGGTTCCAGTCGGGCACGTCGGCGTTCGGCATCTTCGTCGACGACGCGCACGCGATGGTCGGCAACGAGCGCGGCCAGATCTACACCCTGACGCTCGACGGCCAGGTGACCCGGGAGTTCAAGCTGCCCGACGGCGTGAAGTGCATGGTCGCCGACGACGACTGGCTGTACGCGGGCTGCGACGACGGCAACGTCTACGACCTGTCCGGCAAGGCCCCGCGGGTGTCCTACGAGATCGCCAAGGACGTCGACATCTACTGGCTCGACATCCACGACGGCGTGCTCGGGGTCTCCGACGCGGGCGGCGGGATCTCGGTGTTCAACCACGAGGACGAGTTCCAGTGGCGCCGGCCGGGCCGGGGCACCGGCGGCTGGATGGTGCGCTGCGACGACCTCGGCGTCTACCAGGGCCACTCGTCCGGCGTGACGATGTACGACTGGGAGACCGGCAAGGAGATGTGGCACGAGAACACCCAGGGCCAGGTGCTGTTCGGCTGGCAGGAGTCCGACCGGCTCTACGCGGGCACCTCGCGCAGCAAGGTGCACGAGCTGACGAAGTCGGGCAAGCCGGTCCGGGTCTACCAGTGCGACGCCGCCGTCTACTCGTGCGCGGCGTCGGAGGACGGCCGGTTCGTGTTCGCCGGGGACAGCTCCTCCTCGGTCTACTGCTTCGACGACCAGGGCACCCGGCTGTGGAAGCTCGGTACGGGCTGCGGCTCGGCCTTCTCCATGCAGTACCGGGACGGACGGCTCTACATCGTCACCACCGACGGCTCGCTGGCCTGCATCGACGCGTCGGAGGCCGCGATCCGCGACGCCCAGCAGGGCACCGTGCCGCAGGTCCGCGACGTGAAGGCCCCGAAGCTCGACGCGATCGTGCCGTCGACCACGGTGGAGGTCGTGACCACGGCGGGTGACCGGGGCATCGTCGTGGAGTGCTACCAGGACGGCGGCGAGCTGCGGGTCCGGGTGGTCTCGGGCGGCTTCCACTCCGACTGGCGGGTGCAGTTCCCGAAGCAGATCCGCCAGGCCGGCGCGCGGTACGTGGTGGACGAGGTCCGCGAGTCCGTCCGGGGCGGCTTCTACCGGGCGTACGGGGACATCCGCCGCCTGTCCTAGCAGGAACGACCCTGCCGGGGCTCTCTCCGGGCCCCGGCGGGGATTCCCCGCAGATCTGCCCGTTCGCATGTATGGATCTCGGCCTGTGTCGTGTGTAACATATCACCGATCCTGTGGCCGGTGCGCTCCCTCGAACCGGTCACCCCAGGTGAGAGGACCCCCTAGTGCGCAGAACCACCGCGATCGCGGCGGGGCTCACGGCGACGCTGCTCGGCGCCGTAGCCCTCGCTGGCCCCGCCTCGGCCGGCCCGCCCCCCACACCCGCCGCCGATACCGCCCCCCAGGGTCAGGCGGCCCCTGTCTCGCTCAGCCCGCAGCAGATGGAGCAGCAGGCGCTCCGCCGCAAGGCCATCGAGCAGGTCACCTCCGGAGCGCCGCAGGCCCGGGCGGTCGCGCCGGCCCCCGCCGGTACGGTCCGGGTCGGCCAGGAGTACGTCGAGGTCGCCCAGCAGCGGTCCGACAAGGTGTTCGTCGTGCTCGCCGAGTTCGGCGACCAGGTCGACAACACCACGATGTACCGGGGACAGGTGCAGTACGGCGGCACCCCCGGCCCGGCGCACAACACCATCGTGAACCCGGCCACCACGAACGACAACCACACCATCTGGCGGCCGGACTTCGACCGCAGGTACTACGAGGACATGTACTTCAGCCGGGCCAAGGGCGCGAACTCGCTGCGCAACTACCTGCAGATCCAGTCCTCGGGCCGCTACGACATCTCCGGGTACGTCTCCGACTGGGTGAAGCTGCCCTACAACGAGGCCCGGTACGGCAGCGACCTGTGCGACGGCGGCGGCCAGTGCCCGAGCAACTGGGACATGGTCCGCGACTCGCTGACCGCCTGGTACGACGCCGAGATCGCCAAGGGCCGCACGCCCGCCCAGATCAAGGCGCACCTGGCGGAGTACGACCAGCGCGACCAGTACGACCACGACCAGGACGGCAACTTCAACGAGCCGGACGGGTACATCGACAACTACGAGGTCGTGCACGCGGGCGTCGACCAGACCTGGGGCGGCGGCCCGCAGGGTTCCGGCGCCGTCTGGGCGCACCGGTACTTCGCGTACTGGCCGCAGCGCGGCGTCTCCGGCCCGGCCGGGAACAAGAACGGCGGCACCCAGGTCGGCGACACCGGCCTGTGGGTCGGCGACTACCTGACGGCCGGCGAGAACAGCGGCCTCGGGCTCGTGGCGCACGAGAACGGCCACCTGCTCCTGGGCCTGCCCGACCTGTACGCCTCGACGGGCGACAACGGGGTGAGCTTCTGGTCGCTGATGTCCTCCGCGTCGTACCTCGGCACGGAGAACGGCCCGACCGGCGAGTACCCGGGCGACCTGGACGCGTGGAGCAAGCTGCAGGTGGGCTGGCTCAACTACGACACGGCGAAGGCCGCCACGGAGTCGACGCACGAGCTGGGCGTGTCCTCCTACAACACGGCGGACAAGCAGGCCGTGCTCGTGGACCTGCCCGCCCGGCAGATCACCACCGAGCTGGTCGAACCGTTCCAGGGCGCGAGCCAGTGGTGGAGCGGCCGGGGCGACTACCTCGACGAGACCCTGACCCGTTCGCTCGACCTGTCCGGGGCGACGACGGCCAGCGTGTCGGCGAAGAGCCGCTACTGGATCGAGCAGGACTTCGACTACCTCTACGGCGAGGTCTCGACCGACAACGGCGCGACCTGGAAGGGCGTCGGCGGCACCGTCGACGGCGCACCCATCCCGAACGTCGGCGGCCGCCCCGGCCTCACCGGCACCTCGGCCGGCTGGGTGGACCTGAACTACAACCTCGACGGGTACGCCGGCGGCACCGTCCTCTTCCGGGTCCGCTACGTCACCGACACCAACACCGCCGAGAACGGCTTCCTCCTCGACACCGTCACCGTCAAGGCCGGCGACCGGGTCGTCCTGTCCGACGACATCGAGGGCGGCGACAACGGCTGGACCGCGGTCGGCTTCTCGCGGATCGGCAAGACGGGCTCGAAGGCCTACCCGCGCAAGTACATCGTGGAGAACCGGCGCTACGTCGCGTACGGCGCGTTCCTGCAGACCGGGCCGTACAACTTCGGCTGGGGCGGGGTCGCCGGGCAGTCCAACCAGATCGAGCGCTTCCCGTACCAGGACGGCGTGCTGGTCTGGCTGTGGGACCCGTACCACACCGACAACACGACCCGGTTCCACCCGGGCGAGGGCATGATCCTGCCGGTGGACGTGCGGGCCACCCCGCTGCGGTACGCCGACGGCACCCTGGTCGGCGGTCGGGCCCAGTCGTTCGACGCGACGATGGGGCTGAAGTACACGGACAAGATCACGCTGCACCGGGGCGGGGTCGCGACCGTGTTCCCGAAGCAGCCGCCGGTGAGGGCGTTCAACGACCGGACCGGGAACTACTGGAACGCGGCGAACCCCGACCAGAGCGTGAAGGTGCCCGACACCAACACGGTGATCGAGGTCGTCCGGGAGCACGCGCAGGGTCGCTACACCACCATCCGGGTGGGTAGGGCGAGCTAGTCGCACGATCCCGTCGGGGAGGAGTCGCCCAGGTGGCGGCCCCTCCCCGACGGCGTTCCGGGGGCCGCTCCGCCCGGCTCGGGTAGCGTCGGGGCATGACAGTGATCTACCACCTCACCGACACCGCCACCTGGGCCGCCGCACAGGCCGCCGGGGAGTACACGAAGTCGACCCGCGAGCGCACCCTCGCCGAGGAGGGCTACATCCACGCCTCCCTGCCGGACCAGGTGCGCGGCGTGGCCGCCCGGTACTACGCGGACGTCGAGGACCTGCTCCTCCTCGTGATCGAGACCGACCACCTGGACGCGGAGGTGAAGCTGGAGCAGACGGGCCACGGCGCGTTCCCGCACATCTACGGCCCGATCCCGCTGACGGCGGTGACCCAGGTCCTGGAGGTCCCGGCGGACCGCTCGAACCTGCCGGAGTAGCGCGCCCGCCCCGGGGCGGGCGCGGGCTCGACCACCCGGGCGGCCCGGCACCCGCCTACAGCGGCAACTCCCGCCGCACCATCACGCTCTCCTGCCGCAGCGTGAACCCGAGGTGCTCGTTGAGCCGCCGCATGTCCGCGTTCCCGCGCTGCGTCCACGTGTACACCTCGGTGATCCCGTTGTGCGCCGCCCACCACAGCGTCAACCGCTTGAGGTAGGAGGCGATCCCGCGCCCGCGCCAGTCCCGCCGCACGGCCGTCAGCGCGTACTCGGCCCGCTCCGGCCGGTCGGTGTCCAGCTCGAACCCGGCGCAGCCGACCACCTCCCCGTCGACCACGGCGAGGAACATCGGGTTCCCGAGCCACTCCCGCTCCCACTGTTCCCGGGTGAGCAGGATGGGCGGGTCGAGGGCGAAGTCCGCGGTGACCTCCTGGCCGAAGGACTCGAACGCGGCGGGCCACAGTTCGGGGCGGTCGGCGGCGGTGACGATCCCGATGCCGGCGGGCGGTACGGGCAGCGGTTCGTCGCCGATGGCGCGGATCTGTTCGACCTGCCGGTCGACCTCCGCGAAGCCGTGCCGCAGGGCGAAGGCCACCGAGCCCGGGTCGTCCGCGTTGGCCCCGAGCCGGGGGCGGCCGAGGGTGGCCGCGTGCTCGGCGAGCGCGTACAGCAGGGTGGTCCCGATGCCCCGGCGGCGGAACGCGGGCAGCACCCGGGGCGCGACGGACACCTGGCCGTCCGTGTCCCCGAGGTCCGCGATGCCGCTGCCGGCGAGCTGACCGTCGACCTCGGCGAGGAGCAGCAACCGGGTGGGGCGGGTGTTCTCGCGCATCTCGGCGACGCTGGCGCAGCGTTCCTCGGGGATGACCGCGATCCGGACCTGGCGCCAGGCCTCCCGGTCCTCGTCGGACCCGACGGTCCGTATCCGCACGTCCATGTCCACGCCTCTCCGTCCGAGTGCTCCGTACGCTCTGCGAGCATCCGCACCGTATCGAGCGTGTCGAATGGTTTATCCGGTCTGATTCGATGTTTTGCGGGATAATCCCCGGGTACTCGAACGGTTGTGCTCATCCGGGAGGGAACCCATGAAATTCTTCCTGCGCCTCGGCGCCACCACAGCGGCGTTGGCACTCGCCGCCGCTGGTTGTAGCAGTAACGATACGAGCAAGACCCCCGCGGACGGCTCCCTGAAGGGCGAGACGATCCAGGTGTCGGCGGTCTGGTCGGGCGAGGAACAGGCCCGCTTCCAGAAGGTTCTCGACGCGTTCGCCGCCAAGACGGGCGCGACGGTCACGTTCAGTTCGACGGGCAACGACATCGCCACGGTGCTCGGCAGCAAGATCTCGGGCGGTCAGCCGCCGGACGTCGCGGTCCTGCCCCAGCCGGGGCTCCTCGCGGACCTGGCGAAACAGGGCGCGCTCCAGCCGGTGAGCGCGGACACCCAGTCCAATATCGACAAGAACTACGCGCCGATCTGGAAGACCCTGGGCACCGCCGCCGACGGCAAGGTCTACGGCGTGTGGCTGAAGGCCGCGAACAAGAGCCTCATCTGGTACCAGACGGAGAAGTTCACCCAGGCCGGCGTGCAGCCCCCGAAGACCTGGGAGGAGTTCACGGCCGCGCTGAAGTCCCTGTCCGACGCGGGAACTCCCCCGCTCGCGGTGGGCGGCGGCGACGGTTGGGTGCTGACCGACTGGTTCGAGAACGTCTACCTGCGGGTGGCCGGCGCGGAGAACTACGACAAGCTGGCCAAGCACCAGATCCCGTTCACCGACCCGACCGTGGTGGAGACGCTGACCCTGCTGGGCCAGTTGTGGGGCGCGCCGAACACGATCCCGGGCGGTCCGGCCTCGGCGTTGCAGACGAAGTTCGAGCAGTCGGTGACGCAGGTGTTCGGGTCGAGCCCGAAGGCGTCGGTGGTGTTCGAGGGTGACTTCGTGGCGACGAACATCCAGAAGGAGACCGGCGCGAAGGTCGGTACCACGGCGAAGTTCTTCGATTTTCCGTCGATCAAGGGTTCCAAGCCCTCGGTGGTCGGTGGCGGGGACGTGGCCGTGGCGTTGAAGAACACGAAGGGCGCGCAGGCCCTGTTGCAGTGGCTGGCCACCCCGGAGGCGGCGGAGGTGTGGGCGAAGCAGGGCGGTTTCCTGTCCCCCAACAAGAACCTCTCGTCGAGCGTCTACCCGGACGAGACCAGCAAGAAGCTCGGCGAGGCCATCATCGCGGCGGGCAACGACTTCCGCTTCGACATGTCCGACCTGGCGCCGAGCGCGTTCGGCGGCACCCCCGGCAGCGGGGAGTGGAAGATCCTCCAGGACTTCCTGGCGAACCCGACCGACGTGAGCGGGACGGCGGCCAAGCTGGAGGCGGCGGCAGCGGCAGCGTACAAGTGAGGAGGGCGCTTCCGTTCCTCGTGCCGGCGGTGCTGATCCTGGCCGTCCTGGTGCTGTACCCGATCGGGTACACCCTGGTCAGGAGCTTCTTCGACGCGGGCGGCGACTCCTTCGTCGGCGTGGACAACTACCGGACGATGTTCACCTCCCCGGAGACGTTGACCGCGATCCGCAACAACGCGATCTGGGTCGTGGTGGCCCCGACCATCGTGACGGTGCTGGGGCTGCTGTTCGCGGTCCTCACGGAACGGATGCGCTGGCAGACGGCGTTCAAGGCCGTGGTGTTCATGCCGATGGCGATCTCGTTCCTGGCGGCCGGGGTGACCTGGCGGATGGTGTACGACGCGGACCCGGACCGGGGCCTGGCCAACGCGGCCGTGGTCGGGGTGCACGACGCGTTCGCGCCGCCGTCGGACTACCCGGGCGTCCGGCCCCGGGACGGCGCGGGCACCACGACCACCGCCGACGGGAACGTCGAACTGCCGGCCACCGCCGGGACGGTGGCGCTGCTGCCGCTGGTGGGCCTCGCGCCCGACAAGGTGCCGTCGGGGGCCGGGAACGCCGCGCCCCCGGACGCCGGCGCCGGGGTGCGCGGGGTGGTCTGGCTGGACTTCGCGACCGGGGGCGGCGGCCGGCAACGGGCCATCGACCCGACCGAGAAGGGCCTGCCCGGCATCTCCGTCGAGGCGGTGCGCGACGGGAAGGTCGTCGGGACCGCGAGGACGGACGGGGCCGGGCGGTTCGCGTTCCCGGCGCTGACCGGCGACGGGTACACGGTCCGGCTGCCGGCCGACAACTTCGCGCAGCCGTTCCGCGGGGTGGACTGGCTCGGCCCGGCGGTGGTGACCCCTGCCGTGATCGGCACGTACCTGTGGATCTGGGCCGGGTTCGCCATGGTGATGGTCGCCGCCGGCCTGGCCGCGCTGCCCCGGGACACCATCGAGGCCGCCCGGATGGACGGCGCGTCGGAGTGGCAGGTACTGAGCAGGATCACGGTGCCGCAGCTGCGACCGGTACTCATCGTCGTCCTGGTCACCATGGTGATCAACGTGTTGAAGGTGTTCGACCTGGTGCTGGTGCTCGCCCCGGAGGCCGTGCAGGCCGACGCGAACGTGGTGGCGCTCCAGATGTGGCGGGTGTCCTTCGGCGGGGCCCGGGACTACGGGCTCGGCAGCGCGCTCGGCGTGCTGCTGTTCCTGCTGGTGCTCCCGGCGATGCTGTTCAACCTGCGCCGACTCAAGCGGGAGGGCACATGAGCACGCCTGAGAACGCAGCGCCCCGGGAGCGGCCCGGGGCCGGGGCCGGCACGACCGGGGCCGGGGCTGGTGGGACCGCCACCGGTGGGCCCGAGAAGCCCCCGGTCGCGCGCCCGAAACCCGCACGGGCCGGCGGCATCGCCAAACGGGTCGGCGAGGTCGTCCTCGTCCTGATCGGGCTGTTCTGGCTGACCCCCACCATCGGCCTGGCGATCTCCAGCTTCCGCCCGGCGCAGGAGAGCAACGCCTCGGGCTGGTGGACGGTGTTCTCCGCCCCGGGCCAGCTCACCCTCGACAACTACGAGAAGTTGTTCGGCAACGAGCGGATCGTGTCCTCGCTGTGGAACACGGTGCTGATCACGGTGCCGTCCACGATCCTGGTGGTGGTGCTGGGCTCGATGGCGGCGTACGCGTTCGCGTGGATCGAGTTCCCCGGCCGGGACTGGCTGTTCCTGGTCGTGGTGGCGCTGATCGTCGTACCCGTCCAGGTGGCTCTCATCCCCGACGCCGAGATCTTCGGCAAACTGGGGCTGTTCGGCACCATCCCGGGCGTGGTGCTGTTCCACGTGGCGTTCGGCCTGCCGTTCGCGATCTTCCTGTTGCGCAATTTCTTCGCGGGCATCCCGAAGGAGCTGCTGGAGGCGGCGCGGATCGACGGCGGCGGCGAGGCGGTGATCTTCCGGAAGGTGATCATGCCGCTGGGCTGGCCGGCGATCGCGTCCCTGGCGATCTTCCAGTTCCTCTGGGTGTGGAACGACCTGCTGGTGGCGCTGGTGTTCGCGAACCCGGACTCGGCGCCGATCACGTACGCGATCCGGGAGCAGACCCGGTCGTTCTCCTCGAACATCGACGTGATCGCGCCCGGCGCGTTCCTGTCGATGGTCATCCCGCTGGGCGTGTTCTTCGCCTTCCAGCGGTACTTCGTGCAGGGCGTGATGGCCGGCTCGGTGAAGTAGTACGCACTCGTCCGGGCCGGTATCTTCCGATACCGGCCCGGACCATGTCACCGCCGGGAACGAGCCCGGCAAGCTCCGCGCCCCGCGCCTCGAGTCCGGGGCCCCGGGCCCCCGCGTCAGACCCCCACCAGCTCCCGGGGCTCGACCGCGGCCCGCACCCGGGCCGGCGCCGTCGCCCCCACCGCCACGGCCCCCAGCGCGAGCCCCGCCCCCAGCAGCTGCCACCCGGTCAGCGCCTGCCCGAGCAGGATCCAGCCGAGGGTGGCCGCCATCACCGGGCTGAGCAGGCTGAGCATCGACACCTGGGTGGGCTGCAACCGGGTCACGCCGCGGAACCACAGCGGGTAGGCGAGCATCGCGCCGACCACCGACAGGTAGCCGAAGCCGAGGGCGTTGCCGCCGGTGAAGGTGGCCGGCAGTCCCTCGAAGCCCAGGGTGACCGGGAGCAGCAGGAGGCCGCCGATGGCGAGCTGCCAGCTGGTCAGCGCGAACAGGCCCTCCGGCGGGGCGCCCCAGCGGCGGCCGAGGACGGTGCCGGTGGCCATGATCAGGGTGCCGGCCGCGCCGGCCGCGAGCCCGAGACCGTCGATGGTGGCGGTGGCCCGCAGCACGATCAGGGTGACGCCGCCGAGGCCGACGATCCCGGCGACCAGCATCCGGGGGTTGGGCACCAGGCGGAGCAGCGGGTAGCCGAGGCCGGCGGCGACGAAGGGTTGCAGGGCCCCGACGATCGCGGACACGCCGCCGGGCAGCCGGTAGGCGGAGAGGAAGAGCAGCGGGAAGAAGGCGGCGATGTTGAGGACGGCGAGCACGACGGCCCGCCACCGCCACGCCCCCTGGGGCAGCTTGCGGACGAACAGCAGGAGAACGAGGCCGGCGGGCAGCGCGCGGACGGTGGCGGCGAGCAGCGGCCGGTCGGCGGGGAGCAGCTCGGTGGTGACGATGTAGGTGGACCCCCAGATCAGGGGGGCGAGCGCGGTGAGCCACATGATGTTCTCCGTTAAACTTCTCAACGTTGAAGCAATGCCGAAACCTTAACATGAAGAGGTTCAACGTTGAAAGACATGGTCGACGGCTTCCTGGAGCAGTGGCGGCGCGAGCGCCCCGACCTCGACCCCGCCCCGATGGGGATCATCGGTCGGGTGGCGCGGCTCAACGCCCTCCTCGACCGGGAGCTCAAGCAGTTCTTCGCGGGTCACGGGCTGGAGTTCTGGGAGTTCGACGTCCTGGCCACCCTGCGCCGGTCGGGCGCGCCGCACGAGTTGACCATGGGCGCGCTGCTCGACCACATGATGGTCACCTCGGGCGCGATCACGAACCGGATCGACCGGATGGCGGCCCGCGGGTTCGTCGAGCGGCGCGCGGACCCGGCCGACCGGCGCTCCGTCCGGGTCGGACTCACGGACGAGGGCTACCGCAAGGTCAACACGGTGATCTCCGACCATCTGGACAACGAGCGCCGGATACTCGCGACACTTTCCGGCTCTGAGCAGGCGGAATTGGCTGTTTTGCTGCGGTCACTGCTGATAGGCCTCGGGGACGCTCCACAGTAAACTTGGCCCCATTTGCTGATCATCGCGAATCGGGGCTGGGCCGGAATGACAAAGAACTACATTTCACGGGTACTGGACCTCTTCGCCCGGTACGGACACGCCGAGGCCATCGTCGCCGACGACCGCAGGCTCACCTATCACGAGCTGATCACGGGCACGCTGTCGATCGCCGCCGCGCTGCACCGCGAGGGGGTCCGGCCCGGAGTGGCGGTCGGCGCGCTGGCGAGTACGGAGCCGGAGGCCGTGCTGTTGCAGTTCGCGGTGCACCTGATGGGTGGCAGGATCGCCTGGATCGCCCCGAACTCGCCGGCCACGTTCCGGGAGAAGTTCCTGAAACACGCGGAAGTCGACGTGTTCGTGTACGACGCGCGCCAGTACCCGGAGGTGGGCGCGAAACTCGCCGCCGGTACCGACCGTCCCGTGTTCTGCCTCGGGGCAGGCGGCGTCGGCCCGGACCTGACCGCCGGGACCCCGGTCGAGCGGATCGCGGACCTGCCGTTCGACCTGTCCGAGGTCACCACCGAGCCCCAGGCCCTGTTCCAGACCAGCGGCACGACCGGCCAGCCGAAGCTCGTGCACCACACCCAGCGGTTCTTCGAGACGGCGCTGGCGTTCGCCGCGCACTACACGGCCTCCGGCCAGCACCAGATGAAGCACCTGGCCCTGGGCGGGTTCTGGGTGGTCAGCTCCCAGATGCCCGCGCACATGGCCCTGCTCACCGGCGGCACGTACTACACCGTGGCCGCGTTCGACACGATGGGATACCTCGAGCTCATCGCCCGGGAACGGATCACGGACGTCCTGCTCACGCCCCCGGTGCTGTACTTCCTGCTCGACCACGCCGCGTTCGCCACCGCCGACACCTCCAGCCTGCTGCGGGTCAACGTCGGCGGGGCCCCGGTGGCGTCGAGCCGGCTCGCGCAGGCCATCGAGCGGCTGGGCCCGGTGCTGCGGACCGCGTACGGGATGAGCGAGGCGCCGATCATCAGCGCGTACCAGAACATCCCCAACGACCCGGCGGTGCTCGCCTCGGTGGGCCAGCCCTACGGCGACCTGAAGCTGGAGATCCGCGACCCGGCCGGCGCGCCGGTGCCCGCCGGGGACGTCGGCGAGGTGTGGCTGTCGGGCGGCGTGATGATGGCCGGGTACTGGGGCCAGCCCGAACTCACCGCCGAGACCCTGGTGGACGGCTGGCTGCGCACCGGGGACGTCGGCTACCTCGACCCGACGGGCAACCTGTTCCTCGTCGACCGGGTCAAGGACATGATCCTCAC
>NZ_JAQZSH010000004.1:0-73641 GCF_053902585.1 Longispora urticae | reverse complement strand
GGTCGCATGCCCGCCCCCACGGCCGTGGCCTCCGGATGGGCGAACGTGCGGGACCTGTTGCCCCGACGTGCCGATGTGGTCGCGATGGGCCGTCAGCCACGCCGGGATCTCCTCGCGGGTCTCACCGTCGCGGTCGTCGCCCTGCCCCTCGCGCTCGGGTTCGGGGTCGCGTCCGGCATGGGCGCCGCCGCAGGCCTGGCCACAGCGATCGTCGCCGGGATCCTCGCCGCCGTGTTCGGCGGCTCCAACCTGCAGGTGTCCGGGCCGACCGGCGCCATGACGGTGGTGCTGGTGCCGATCGTGCACCAGTTCGGCCCCGGCGGGGTGCTAACGGTCGGACTGCTGGCCGGCATCGTGCTGGTCGCACTCGCCCTGGCCCGGGCGGGGCGGTTCGTGCGGTTCGTGCCCACCCCGGTCGTGGAGGGCTTCACGGTTGGCATCGCCGCCGTCATCTTCCTACAACAGGTCCCCGCGGCCCTCGGCGTCACACCGCCGGACGGGGACAAGGTCACCGTCGTCGCCTGGCGCGCGACGGTCGCGTTCGCCCGCCATCCCCACTGGGCTGCGATCGCGCTCGCCGTCGGCGTCGCGGCGGTCATGCTGATCGGGGCCCGCTGGCGGCCGACGATCCCGTTCTCCCTACTGGCGGTGGCAGTCGCCACCGGTGCAGCCCACCTCGCCCACCTCGATGTGGCCCGGATCGGCGCGTTGCCGGCCACTCTTCCCATACCGTCGTTGGGGTTCCTGCACCCCGGGGCCGTGCCGTCACTTGTCACCGCCGCCCTGGCAGTGGCGGCGCTCGCCGCGCTGGAGAGCCTGTTGTCGGCCACGGTCGCCGACGGCATGACCGTTGACCAGCATCACGACCCGGACCGGGAACTTTTCGGCCAGGGCGTCGCGAACCTCGTCACCCCCCTGTTCGGCGGCGTCCCCGCCACCGCCGCGATCGCCCGCACCGCCGTCAACGTGCGGTCCGGGGCGCGGTCCCGGCTGGCTGCGATCACCCACTCGGTGACGCTGGTCGTCATCATGCTCGCCGCGGCCCCGCTGGTCGCCCACATCCCCCTCGCGGCCCTGGCGGGGGTGCTACTGGCGACCGCGATCCGAATGGTCGAGGTCGGCTCCCTGTTCGTCCTGGCCCGCACCACCCGCTCAGACGCGGTCATCCTCGTACTGACCGCCGTGGCGACCCTGGCGTTGGACCTGATCGCGGCGGTCGGCATCGGATTGGGTCTGGCCTGCCTGTTGGCCATCCGCAAGATCTCCCGGTCCGTACGCCTGGACCAGGTGCCCGTCGACGTGACCGACCACCACCTGGAGGAGCAGGCGCTGCTGGCCGAACACATCGTCGCCTACCGCCTCGACGGTCCCCTGTTCTTCGCCGCCGCGCACCAGTTCCTCCTGCAACTGTCAGAGGTCGCCGACGTGCGGGTCCTGATTCTGCGCATGTCGCGGGTGTCGGTCATCGACGCCACCGGGGCGATGGTCCTCCGCGACGCGATCGAACGGCTCGAGAAACGCGGCATCACCGTCTACGTCTCCGGCGTGCCCGCCGACCACGCCAAAGCCCTTGGCGTCCTCGGGGTCCTCGACCGGCTACACACCGCGGGCCGGGTCTTCGACAGCACCCCGGAGGCGATCACCGCCGCCCGCGCGCACCTGCAGCACACCGGCGTCCTGCCCGCGTCCCGCTCAACTGTGTTGGACCCGGCCTGACCCCGCAGGAGGCGAACGTCGTGGACGTCGAAGCGGCACGGCGCGCGGCGTGGGACGCCTACGTCATCGTGGCCACCACCCTCCTGCCAGCCCTGGAGGACCAGTCCGTCGATGCGGCCGACCACCGTGCCCACCTGGTGGGCCTGTCCATCGCGGTGCACCGCGACGCGCCCATGTGGGCTGAGCACGGCGGCATGCTCAGGGCCGCAGTGAACTCCGCGGTGCGGTTGCGCAGAGCCGGACATGTCGCCGACCTGCACGGACTCCTGCGGGCCATCGCACACCGGTTGTTCCTGCTGTCCGGTGCTGACCCCGCGGCCCTTGACACCTGACGTCCCTTTCTGACTCTGGCGGGCACACGTCGGCCATGAACGCGAGGAGCACCACGATGCGCCAACCGTTGACGGTCGCCGTCACCCAACCTGACTGCGCCCTGCTCGATCTGACGGCCAACGTCGCCGCCCACGCCGCGATCATGGCAACGGCGGGCGTGCGGGTCGTGGTTTTCACGAGCTGTCGCTGACGGGGTATGAGATGGCTGCGGCGGCGATCACGGCCGACGACCCGCGCCTGGCCCCGCTCATCGACGCCCGCCGGGACGCCGGCGCGGCCGCCCTCGTCGGAGCCCCGGTCCGCGACGCCGACGGCAACGGCAACGGCAACGACACATACCTGGCCGTCGACGGCGACGGCGCCCGGGTGGTCTACCGCAAGATGTTTCTGCACCCGCCCGAGCCGGACCAGTTCACCGCGGGCGACCAGCTCGCGGTCATCCAGATCGACGGCTGGCGGCTGGCCATCTGCCGCGACACCGTGGTCCCCCAACACGTCGCCGACACCGTGGCCTGCGGGATCGACGCCTACGTCACCGGTGTCATCTTCTCCGCCCAGAGCGGCACCCGCCGCGACCAGCGGATGAGCACCATCGCCGCCGACCACGGCGTGTGGGTGCTGGTGGCCTGCTTCGCGGGCCCCACCGGCACGTACGAGGCCACGTCGGGCGGCTCCGGGATCTGGGCACCGGGCGGGACCCCCGTGGCTCAGACCGGGCCCCGTCCGGACGAGCTGTTGCGCGCCACTCTCAACACCCGGGCCGGGCGGATGCTGGCGGGCCGTGACCACAGCACCGGCCCGGCGGCCCCCGGCCGCTGAACAAATGCCACCCCCGCCGGCCAGGGGAAGTGGCCTGCGGGGGTGGTGGGGGCCGGTCTGACCCGCCGTACGAGATAGGGCCGGCGGGCCAGACCGGGGCTTGTGTGCCGGCTACTCGGCGACGATGAGGCGGCGGCGCAGTGCGTCGAGTTCGGCCCACAGCGGGGCGGGCAACTTGTCGCCGAACTTGCCGTACCAGCTGATGATCTGTGGGATCTCCAGAAGCCACTCCCCGACATCGACGCGCAGGGCCTCCTGGAGGTCAGCCGTGGTGATGTCTAGGCCGTCGGCGTCGATGGCCTCGGCCGGGGGCACGTACCCGATCGGCGTGTCCACGGCCTCGCCGGTGCCTTCGAGGCGTTGCACGATCCACTTGAGGACGCGGGAGTTCTCCCCGTACCCGGGCCACAGGAACTTCCCGTCAGCGCCGCGCCGGAACCAGTTCACGCTGTAGATCTTCGGCAGGTGCGCGTCGGTGCCGGTGTTCTTGGCGATCTCGAGCCAGTGCCGGAAGTAGTCGGCGGCGTCATACCCCATGAACGGCAGCATCGCCATCGGGTCACGCCGCACGACCCCGACCTGCCCGACCGCGGCGGCCGTGGTCTCACTCGACAGGGTGGAGCCAGCGAACACGCCGTGCGCCCAGTCGCGGGCCTCGGCGACGAGCGGGATCGTCGTCTTGCGCCGGCCACCGAACAGGATCGCCGAGATCGGCACCCCGCGCGGGTCGGCGTACTCCGGGGCCAGGATCGGGCACTGGCTGATCGGGGTGCAAAACCGCGAGTTCGGATGGCTCGACAGCTTCCCGGATTCGGGGGTCCAATCCTGGCCGTGCCAGTCGGTCAGGTGCGCCGGCGCGGCGCCCATGCCCTCCCACCACACGTCGCCGTCGTCGGTGCGCGCGACGTTCGTGAAGATCGAGTTGCCCTTGGCCAGGGTGCGCATCGCGTTCGGGTTGGTCGCCCAGTCAGTGCCGGGGGCCACGCCGAAGAAGCCGTACTCCGGGTTGACCGCGTAGAGCCGTCCGTCGTCGCCGAACCGCATCCACGCGATGTCATCGCCGAGGGTCTCGACCTTCCAGCCGGGGATGGTCGGCTCGAGCATCGCCAGGTTCGTCTTCCCGCACGCCGACGGGAACGCCGCGGCGATGTAGTGCACCGCGCCCTCCGGCGAGGTGAGTTTCAGGATCAGCATGTGCTCGGCCAGCCAGCCCTCGTCGCGGGCCATCACCGAGGCGATGCGCAGCGAGTAGCACTTCTTGCCGAGCAGGGAGTTGCCGCCGTACCCGGAGCCGTAGGACCAGATCTCCCGCGTCTCCGGGAAATGCGCGATGTACTTCGTGTCGTTGCACGGCCACATCACATCGGCCTCGCCGGCCTTCAGCGGCGCGCCGACGGAGTGCAGCGCGGGCACGAACTCGGCCGCTTCGCCCATCTTCTCCAGCACGGACGCGCCGGCACGGGTCATGATCCGCATCGAGGCGACCACGTAGGCCGAGTCGGTGATCTCCACCCCGAACTTCGGATTCTCCGCCGTGAGCGGGCCCATGCAGAACGGGATCACGTACATCGTCCGCCCCGCCATGCACCCCCGGTACAACTCCGTGAGGGTCTGCTTCATCTCCGCCGGAGCGCGCCAGTTGTTCGTCGGCCCCGCGTCCGACTCTTCCACCGAACAGATGAACGTCGCGTCCTCAACCCGGGCAACGTCGGAAGGATCGGTGCGCGCCCAAAACGAGTTCGGCCGCAGCTCGTCGTTGAGACGCACCAGAGTGCCCGCCTCGACCAACTGGGCCGTCAGGCGCTCCCACTCCCCTGCGGAGCCGTCCACCCACACCACCCGGTCCGGGGTGGTCAGCGCGGCGACCTCGCGCACCCACGCCAGCAGGCGCGGATGGCTCGTCGCGGGGGTGTCGAGTCCCGGCGTCACTGCCGCAGCGGTCATGATCCAGCCTTCCTCGGAAGCGGTGCCTTCCACACTCTCTCGATTTGCTAACTTTAGCAAGTTGAAAGGTCACGGAGGTGTTCTGGTGCCGTCCGTCGCGTCGCCGACGCCGCGTGGCTTGGCGGACCGGCCGCGTGGGCCTCGGTGGGGGCCGGTGACGGGCACAGAGCAGGGCACGGCGCGTAGCGTGTCGGTCAGGAAGGGGTTCCCATGACCAAACCGCTGTACCAGGCCAAGGCCGAGTTCTTCAAGACGCTGGCCCACCCGGCCCGTATCCGGGTGCTCGAACTCCTCGCGGAGCGCGAGCAGGCCGTCTCAGAGATGCTGCCGCAGGTGGGTATCGAACCCGCCCACCTGTCACAGCAGCTGTCGGTCCTGCGGAAAATGAACCTGGTCGTGTCGCGGCGGGAGGGCTCCACGGTGTACTACGCCCTGGTGTCCCCGCAGGTCGCCGAGCTGTTGACCATCGCCCGGCGCATCCTCACCGAGGTGCTGACCAGTCAGGCGGAACTCCTCGACGACCTGCGCGCTTCTCCGTGAGCGACCCTGTGGCCTAACGAACCATGTGGCGATCAAGCCCGGTGCGGCTGGGCTGGCAGGGCGATGTGGCCGGGTACTCATCCCGCCGTGCGGTAAGGATGACCCCGCCCCTGGCACCACTCCCCGAAACACCGATGCGCTCGTGAACACCAACCGGTCGACCAAACAGCGGTCGCGCCTACGCCCCGGCGAAGGTCGCCATCCACGGGCGTCGCCTGCGCCGACAGGATCGGAGGCTGCCACACAGGCAGCGGGCCTGTCGCTGGCGGCTGGTTCTGCATACGGGTGCGCAGTGTGGGCGTCTCGGGGCTCTTGTGTGCGCCAGGGGGCGGTGGACGTCGTTTTCCACGATCGTGTGATCTCTGGTGGTATCCGGCCGGGGGTGCTCAGGCGCCGATAGGGACGGAAGCCAGATGGGGCCACAGGTCCCGAGGGGTGCTGAAGGTGCGCTCCGGCAGAGCCGCGAGTGTCTCGAGCACCTCGGTGCGGGCGCCGGTGGTGTGGGCTGCAACGAGGATTTCGGCGCGGGTGAGGCGTCCGAGGTCGAAGGCGTCGGCGAGGTGGTCGGCGATCTCGGCGCGGGTGACGGATGTCATGGCGGTACTCCCAGGGCTGGTGGTCGGACAGGTCTGCGGTTGGTGGCGTGCGTTCTAGGCCCTCGCGGAGCCGTCGGTAGTGGGTTCCGCGTCGATGACAGTGCCGGATTCGCCGGTGGCGGTGAGGGCGGCACCGATCGGGCCGGGCAGACCTGGGCCCGTTGTGCGGATGCGGAAGGCGGACGGGCGGCGGCGGGGCGGTCGGTCGTTGGCGATGAGTACCGCGGCCCACGGCAGAATGATCATGCCGACGAGGCACAGCGGGAGCCACAGCCACAGCAGCGGGGCGTGCGCGGCGACCAGGACGGTCGCAGCGATCAGGCAGACGACACGGACGCCCATCATCGCCGCGTACCGGATCTGCCGGCCGCGCAGCTGCGCGGCCTGGCTGGGTTCGGCGTCAGTGATCGACACGGCCTTGCCCGGCCGTGCCAGACGGGTGGAGTCGTCGGGGCCGGGGGACGCAGGCTGCGACGGGATGCTCACAGGTCCAGGCCGTCGGTGAGTGTGTGCAGGCTGCGGCGGGCGAGTGTCACGTCGGCGCCGGCGACCGTGTCGCGCACGGCGGCGGCCACCGCGCCGTTGAGGTAGGACGGGTCGACAGTGACCAGTCGGGTGAGCGCGCCGCGGGGGTCGAGTTCGACCCGGCTGACGATCGTCCCGCGCCAGCCTTCCACGATCCCCACGCCGCACGTCGCGGCCGTCGGCGTGCTCGACACCGGCCAGTTCGTGTCAGGGGCGGCCGTGGTCGGGTCGGCGAAATCGGTGACCAGCGCCGCCGATGTCAGCAGTTCCTGGGCCCGGACACAGAACCGGGCCAGGGCGTCGCCCTCATCGTTGACCGGCACGGGACCCGAGGCGCCGTAGCGGGTGAACGGGTGGGTGCGTCGGGCGTCGTTGTCCACGCCGCTGGCGCGGGCGATGAACCCCAGCGCGCCCAGGTCACGCGCCCGGGCGGTGCTGAGGATCGCAACGCCGTTGAGGCGGGCACGCAGCCGGGCGTTGTCGAGGGCGTCGGCGGTGAACTCGGCCAGGTACCCGGCGAGCGCGTCCAGGGCGGCGGGGTCAAGACCTTCGCGCAGGACCGCGCCGCCGAGGGTGACCGAGCCCCGCAGCAGGCGGTGCCCGCACGCGAGGTGGTTGAGGCGCAGGAGCCGTTCGCGCAGGTGTAGGGCCCGGGCGTGCAGGGGGTGGTGCCCGGTGAGTTGGACGAGGGTGCCCAGGTCGGTGAGGTGGGAGTGCATGCGTTCGAGTTCCAGCAGCACCGCCCGGCGGCGGGTGACCTCCGTGGTGACCGGCCGGCCGAGGGCGTCCTCGACGGCCATGGCGTAGGCCAGGGTGTGCCCCACGGGGGTGTCGGTGCCCGTGGAGATCCGCGCGGCCAGGACTACGGGATCGTGCCGGTGGCCGTCGAGGTCACCGTGTCGGGACGCAGGCACCCTGCGGCGGCGGGCGACGGCCGTCGCGAGACCGGCCGGCAACGGGCCGTGCGGCGGCGGGTCGCAGAACACGACCCCGTGCTGACGGGTGATGTCCGCCTCGAACAGTGCGGCCGACGCCGACAGGCCGGCCAGGGTCGGGATGAACGGCCGGCCGGGCTGGATGCGCACGTGCAACTCGGTCACGTGCGCGGGCGGCCCGGACGTGAACACGTACACCACGCGCAGCCACGGCCCGCCGACGGTGGCTCCGTCGCGGTGCGCGGCGATCATGGCCAGCCGCTGCCCCGACGCCAGGAGAGTGCCGGCCCGGATCCACATCTGGGTCGGGGGAACGTCCAGTCCGGTGCGAGCGGGGAGTACCGCGCACCCGGCGGGATCCCCCGACACGGCGGGGCCTGCGTGGGCAGGGCGGGGCAGGTCGGTCACGGAGCGCTCCCGGGGTCGGCAGGGTCGTGGATGGTGGCCGTCGGTCCGGCCACGAACTTCTCACCTCACTAGTTGCGAATATTAGCAACTCTGCGGGTCGGGGTCGTGGGCGCGTCCGCCTGCGGGACGTATCTCACAGATCTCCCATCGGCCGAGCCCGGTTGGCTGGTCAGGCTGTGGCGCGCAGGTCCTCGAGGAGTTCGGACTGGCCGATGATGATCTCGGTCAGGATGTCGCGGGCGACCGCCAGGAGTTCGGCGATGCGGGGACTGGCCAGTGAGTAGATGACCGTGGCGCCCTCCTTGCGGGCGGTCACCAGGCTCGACCGGCGCAGAATGGCCAACTGCTGGGACAGATGCGCCGGCTCGAGACACACCTGCGCGACGAGTTCGGACACGGCCCAGTCCCGCTCGGCCAGCAGCTCCAGCACGCGGATGCGCGCCGGATGCCCGAGCGTCTTGAAGAACTCGGCCTTGGCCTGATACAGCGGCCTGTTCATCCGGCGATCCCCTCGCCCGCGCGTATCTCCCCGGATTCGCGGTGCGCCGCGCGCGGGACGCGGGCGGCCACCGCCGCGGCCACCGTGGGCACCACCGCCGGGTCCAGAACATCCGGGAGCAGCCGGGTCGCCGAGGCACGCGCGGCGATCAAGCCGGTGAGGGCGTCGGCGGCGGCCAGGTGCATGTCGGGTGTGATCCGCGTGGCCCGGCCGTCCAGAGCGCCGCGCAGCACTCCAGGATAGGCCAGGGCGCTGACGAGCTGGTTGGGGTAGTCCGGGCGCCCGGTGGCCAGGACCGCTGCGACGTCGTCGAGAAGTTCTGCCCGTAGTTCCGGTTCCCGGTCGGCGAGGGCGAACACGATCGGGGCGTCGGCCATCGACGCCACCAGGCCCCGGGTCATCGGCACCTTCGGCGACAGGCCGATCACCGCGTCGGCGCCGGCGAGCGCGTCGGTGAGCCCGCCGATGACGCGGCGCGGGTTGGTCATCGACGCGATACCCCGCTGGTAAGGAGGCAGGGACTCGTCCTCGGCGTCGAGGACACCGGCCTTGCCCACAATGATCACGTCCGTGGCGTCGGTCCGCGCCAGCAGCCGGGCCGTGGCCGCAGCGGCGGGACCAGTGCCGATGATGACGATCCGCGCGACGGACAGATCCTTGCCTATGACCGAAAGGGCGGTGCGCAGTGCCGCGAGCACGACGATCGCGGTCCCGTGCTCCTCATCGCCGAACACCGGGATCTTCAAGGAGCGTTGCAGCCGCCGTTGCGCCGTGAAGCAGGCCGGCGCGGCCACACCCGCCAGGCACACTGCCCCGAACGACGGGGCCAGCACCCGCACGGCCGCGACCATCTGGTCGACGTCTGTCGCGTCCAGGCACAGCGGCACCGCGTCGATTCCCGCCAGCCTCGCCAGGAGCGCGGCCTTGCCCTCCATCACCGGCAACGCGGCCAGCGGGCCCACCGCGCCAAGATCGAGGACCGAGGTGCCGTCACTGACAACCGCCACCCGGTTGCGCCGACCGGTCACCTCCCACGCCGCCTGCGGGTCGGCGGCGATGCGTGTGGCAAGGCGCGCCACGCCGGGGGTGTAGGCCATGGTCAGGTCCGCGGCGCTGCCGACCGGGATGCGGGAACGCACCTGGATGCGCCCGCCCGCACTCACCGTCCACAGCCGGTCCTGACACGCCAGCACCTGCCGGTGGGCGGCTGCCGCCTCCAGCAGCCGGGCGAGACCGTCCTCGTCGCGGGCCTGGATGACGAACTGGCGCTGCCCGCCGCGCGGCGGGTACGGCTCGCGCACCCCCCAGCCCGGCTCGAGGAAGCCCAGGATCTCCTCCCACGGCTGGGTGGCCCGCGCCCGCACGGTCACCGTCGCACTGAACGCCGGATCACCACCCCGGCGCGCCCACACAGTTTCTCGCCTCATAACTTGCTAATATATGCAACTCATGAGGGTTGTGGAAAACGGTGATCACGTCACGCCGGTCGCGGGAGCCCGCGGGTGACCGCCGTGGTGGGGGTCGATGCTGACGGCGGCCAGGTGTTGACCTTGGCGTGTGGCAACTGCAACACCAGCGCTCGCCTGCGCGCCGCCTGCGAGGACTGGCCTCCGATACGCCAGGTCGCGGCCATGTCCGGCTGGACTGGCCGCGCGGACATGCAGGGCGCCCGCCATTGCCCCTGCTGCCCACTACGGTGACCGCCGGGTGCCCGGTTCGTTGGTGTACACATGCCGCCTGACTTACCGATGACGCCGTCGCGCCGGCACGTCCTGCGCGTCGGCGGTCTGCTCGCCGGAGGCATGTTCCTCCCGACCGCCATCGCCCTGGCCTCCGACGCGCCCAGCCGCGCGGTCCCGACGCCCGATCCGGCACAGATGCCCGCGCTGCGCGGGCTCGTCGACGGCAACCACCGCTACGCCACCGGGCACGCCCGCCACCCCGACGCCGACGCCCACCGACGCCACCAGACCGCGCACTCCCAACACCCCGTGGCCATCGTCCTGGGCTGCGTGGACTCCCGGGTCCCACCGGAGATCATCTTCGACCAGGGCCTCGGGGACCTGCTCACCGTCCGCACCGCCGGACCCACCCTCGACGCCGCCGTGCTGGCCAGCATCGCCTACGGCGTCACGGAACTCGACATCGACCTGCTGGTGATCCTCGGACACCAACGGTGCGGCGCCGTCACCGCCGCCGTCAACGAGATCACCGCCGCGGCCGCCACCCCACCGGAACTGCAGGCTCTCACCGGGCAGATCGCCCCAGCCGTGCGCCAGGCACAAGGGCAGCCCGGCGAGCTCGTCGAGAACACCATGATCGCCCACGTGGACCGGCTGTGCAGCGAACTGTGGGCGGCACCGGACCTCTCGGCCGCACACCCCTTCACCGTCGTCGGCGCCCACCTTCAACTCGACACCGGACACGTCACCTGGCACCGGTAGCCGGCACAAAGGCCCCCTGAACGCGCGGTCCGGCTCGGGGCGGCATGCCGTCCTTGTGCGTCAAGAACGGTCGTTGTCGCCGCCGCGGCACCTGGATTGTGGGCGCGCTCCGGCGTCCGGGTGAGCTCAGAGAACACTGGTGCCGGACCCAAGATCCATATCCGGCTCTCGGCCGCCAGGGGGCTGCCATACGATCACCCGGTGGACGAGACCCTGCCGCCGTGCCCCGAGTGCTCCAGCGAGTACACCTACGAGATGGGTGAACTTCTGGCCTGCCCGACCTGCGGCCACGAGTGGGCCCCCACGTCCACCGCTTCCGCGAGCGACACCGCCGAAGGGGTCATCCGCGACGCGGTCGGCAACGTCCTCGCCGACGGGGACACCGTCACGGTGATCAAAAGCCTCAAGGTCAAAGGCAGCCCCACCGGCATCAAAGCGGGCACCAAGGTACGCAACATCCGCCTCGTCAACGGCGTCGGCGACCACGACATCGACTGCAAAGTCGACGGCATCGGCCCCATGCAGCTCAAGTCATCCGTGGTCAAGAAGATCTGACCAGTCTCCAGGCACGTCCCCTCCCGACAAACCCACACCGTCGCGGCCGGACAGGCGAGCCATGCCGTCCGCGTCCGACGCGGCGCCCGAGAGGGCGGTGGGTGCAACCCGGCGGGCCGATGGAATGCCTATGGACCGTGCGGTCGGGCACCACGCGGGCCCAGACCGCCCCGCCACACCTCGGCGGGGCGGTCTGGGCGTTCCCGGCTGAACCCCAGGAACGGTGAGCGCGATCTTTCGACCACTCCGCCAGGACCCAACGAAACGATCACGAGGCCGGATACGCCTTCAGCCGAGGTGCCGTGGGCCGCGCGGGTCAGCCGACACCACCCACCGTGACTGCGACAACTCCACCGACGAGCCGCCGCGTGGAACGAATCAGGCGTCGGGCCCGCACCTGAGGCAGGCTCGCTGAACTCCGCAACCTGTCACATCCGCTCCTCATCCCGCGATAGTCAGGGAGACGGTGCCGTCGACGCCAGGAAGGGAGCGTGACGATGCGCGAGAACCTCGGGCCACGACAGACCTGGCCAGGCCTCCTCGATGAAGCCATGGAAACGATCGACGCCCACCACCTGGCCGAAGGAACCGGCGAGTGCGCCGGCTGCCAAGCCACAGGTGAGCACACGGCCGTGTGGCCATGCCTGGCCGCCGACCTCGCCCACCTGACGCTGGCCCGCATCGCCGTGGCTTGCGGCGCCGGCACGCGCCCGTCGCGACGGCCACACCACCGCGCCTAACCCACAGGACCGTCGAGACGCGTTCGCGGCCCGCGGCAGGTCGAAACCGATACTTCCCGCCGGCGGGGCCGGGCGCACGTGATCTTCAGCGGGCGGGGCGCCAGCCGGTCATTCCAACTCCGCTCGCGCGCCCGTATGCCGGCCAAGCCGCAGGCCACAGGCTGCGCCGTCGGGCGGGATAAGGTCCCACTGAAAGGTCAGGTTCATCCAGTCGGGCCTCTTGGCTGACGTGGAGGGGCTGCGCCTGCGACAGTGACCTCATGACCGCGATGCAGGTGACCACACGCGCTGCGGGCACCATCCTGACCGTCGTGGCCCGCGGGAGGGTCGACCTCAGCGGCCACGACTGTCTGCTGCGCGCGATTCTCGACGCGATAGCTACCCCTGGCGCCAACGAGGTCATCGTCGACCTGGCTGACGTGACGTTCATGGACTCCACCGGCATCGGCGTCGCATGTACCTACAATTCGACCATGTGACCGTTTTAGTGTTTTAGAAATAGTTAAGCAGGGTATAATGTGTTTGGCCGTTGAGGGGTCATCGGCTATGAGGTCGTCGGCGCGCCTGGCTGGTTTGAGGGGGCCGCCCAGGAACGCGCGGATCTCACCACGGGGGTGGCGTGAAACTCCGCGCCACCCCGCGGACGACCCGCACAGCATCCGAGCACCCACGTGCGGTGACCCGGGTGGGTTCGTCTTCGGGTTCTGAGCGGGGCACCGCTCGGTAGGCACGTGCCCACCGGGTGAGCTTCAGCGCCTTGGCGGCCGGGCGTTCATCATTGTTCAGATGCGTGGGTGCAGTCAGTGGTTCGATTCAGGCCAACGTTCCGCAGTCGCTCTTCAGCGGTGGGGAGTCCATGCAGGAGGTAGGCGATCTCGCGCATGTCCGCGAGCTGTCGGCGGCGACGCAACCCGAACGGGTCGGCACGGCCAGCGCGGATGACAGTCGTCAGCCAGGACATGCACCGCTGGCACAACCCCGCCGCCCCAGGCGCACATCGTGCCGCGCGCTTGATGGTGGCGATGATTGCTGCGTTCATAGTTCGGCCTTTCAGATCTTGTCTGGCCATGTCGCTTGGCAGCAGGCCGCCCGCGCCCGGCTGCGTGGTCGGAGACCAGCGCAGATCCAGGTGCTTGACACTGGCCTGTGGGACTTAGTTGGAATTGCGGCCCTGGGCCGCGGCGGAGCGGGTGTGACGGGCGAGTTCGACTGCCTGGCAGGGCCAGGGCATGGCGCAGTTCACGCACGCCCCTGTGTCCTCTGAGCGGTGGTGCTCATCGAGGACCGCTTGGGCCAGGTTGGCGAGCTCGGTCCAGCCGGCCTGATCGTCCGGGTCCGGTAGCAGCCTCAAGTGTGACGACCTCATCTGGATTCGCAGGAACTGTTGAGGGCGGAGCCTGCGATGACGGCCGACGGCCGATGGCGGGCGCTACGTCGGAGGACAGCCTCGCGCCAGGCCGCGTCGATGTCGGCGAGCATCCGGGTAAGACCATCGACCACGTGGTCGGCGGGGTCGTCCATCAGGACATCACCCCCGGGCATGGCGGTCACCTCCCGGCCGTGCGGGGCGAAGGCGGGCTGCGATCCCGTCGAGTCGACGCCGCCACCCATGTTCACCCGCCACACCCCCACCGCTCAGCGTGACGATCATCGCGGCGCCCGCAGGGCGCTGACGCTGTAGCTCAATGTGTTCCCCCGACGACACGTCGATGTGCGTGGGTGTCCGCTGACCGCAGCCCCCCACGGACACCCACCCCCCCTGCGAAGGCTTTCAACCTGTGGCCCCCCAGAGCCACTCGATCACTCTCCGCACCAGCGCCAGGCTGTTCTCCCGACGCACCTGTCCATCCTCACCGCCTACGCCTGTTGGTGACGATGTGTGCGCGGACAGTGTTTCCTCGGTGATCTGTGTAGCCGACGACAAACAACGCGCAAAACGTCGCCGTGACCGCAGGCCATGCGGGCGCACACCCTCACTCTGGGGAGCCTCACAGCCCATTGGAATTCGCCACCAAAGCGGCAGTGGAGGACACTGATCCCGCTCCCGTCCGGATACTGCCGGCAGCCGAATTCATCATGTGAGGTGCCAGGCGTGTCCCAGCAGGCCCTGGATCCGATCGTCGCCGGCCTCGCCAAGGCCGCGACCGACCAGCTCGACGCGCTCGTCGCCCGGCAGTACGAAATGATCATCAGGCGGATCGAGAACTACCGCAACTCCGACGTGAAGCCCCAGGACCTGAAAAACAGACTGCGGCACAACACCAGCCTCATCCTCGCCCACCTCACAGACGGTGACCCGTTGGACCTGTCAGGGCCGTCCAAGACCGGCGCGCTGCGCGCACGGCAGGGCATGCCACTGCCAGAGGTCCTGCGCGCCTACCGGCTCGGCTTCACCTGCGTCTGGGAACAGCTACTCATCGAGGCCGACCGGTCCGGACCGGCGGCGCAGGCCGCGCTCCTGCGCACGGCTACCCACATCTGGGAGCTCACCGACGACTTTTCCACCGCCCTGACCACCGCCTACCGCGAAGCACTCGTCGAGCGGCTGATCGAAACCGACCGGCGGCGCTCGGCGCTGGTGGCTGCGCTGGTGGACGGCCCAGTCCCCAGCAGCGACACCGTCTGGGAGATCACGCACCTGCTCGGCTTCCCCCACCAGGGAACCTTCGTCCTCGTAGTCGCCGAGGTCGCCACCACCGGCGCCCCACCACTGCCCGGCCTGGACGCCATATGCCAGGCCATGAACGTCGGCTCGGCCTGGCGCGCCCAACCCGGCCACGATCTGGGCGTGCTCTCCTGCCCCGGACCGGATCGGATCGCAGACGTGCTCGACGCGATCCGGTCCGCGGCCACCTCACGCGTCGGGATCAGCCCCGCCTACGACCGTCTCGACCAGACGTCCCGAGCGCTGCGGTACGCCCAGGTCGCCCTCGAATCCCTACCGCCAGGCACCGCCGCCGTCCGGCAGCTCGACGACACCCCGCTGACCGAAATGGTCATGACCAACCTGGAGACCACCCGGCGAGCCGTCAACCGCATCCTCGGCGGCGTTCTGTCGCTACCCGAAGGCGACCGCACCACCCTCCTGTCCACCGCCCGCGCCTGGCTCGACGCCCACGGATCCGCCGCCGCGGCCGCCCAGAGCCTCTACTGCCACCAGAACACGGTGCGATACCGCATGCGCCGCCTGGAGGAATACCTACGCGGCCCCCTGGACAACCCGAAGATCGTCGCCGAACTCGCCATGGCCGTCGACGCCGTCGACACCTTCCCCACACTCCTGGAACACCGCCACCCACCCACCACGACCGCCGAACGCCCGTGACACCGTGCCGGCCCGGACACCAAGGACAGCGCAGATTGCTACCGAGAACGGCGTAACCAGTGGGCGCCGTTGGATTCCTTCCCGGACTGGGTCCATCATCGGGGTACCTCCGACGACGACAGGCAGGTGCCATAGGTGCCGGAGCGCACCCACCGTCACGCCGGACCGGAGAGGCACCCGAGGCTCAACGACCTGCCAGGTGGTGTGGGTGATCCGCGACCAGGTCACAGGCTTGGAGGCTGGCGAGTCCTTTGAATTCAAACCGGAAGCCGAACAGGTCGAGCCAGTCGACGCCGGCGCTGGTGTCGGCGGTGAACTGTTGGCGGTAGAGGTCGGTGGCCGAACATGTCGCGCCGCTCATTGGAACTGGCGGCGGCACCCGGCGGATTGGACCGTGTTCTAGCAATGCCGCCCAAGCCGCTTCGAACGATGCCACCCGCCCTCCACTGCTCGGTGTTCGTTGTGCCTACTTCCCCGCGCGCCGAAAACCAACCCAGGACCGGACCGGCGCGTCGCGGCAGACCCTCGCCGAGCGGATCACGAACCGGGGTGCCGTCGAGGGCGCATTTCTCAACCCCGCCGGCCATCTCCAAGTCGACGACAACCAGCTCGTGGTCGGTCCAGCGGCCCGGTTGTCGGCGACCGTCAGAGAGCCCGCTGCGTTCCTCGCCGCACTACGGGCAAAGCTTGATGCCGCTGGTTGGTCCTCCTTGATGTCCAGCTCGTGGAGGGCTGTCGTCGCGGAAATTCGACTCGCAGCACTTCAGTTTCCGACCGCCAACGAGAGCCGCACCGCTTGGCTCGGCATCGCCGACGACATCGAGGCCAAGGCTCAACTGCTCAGCACAGACGAGTAGCCAAGGAAACCGTCTGAGCGCGTCCTTTTCGCGGACGTCACCGGGGCGTGGGCGATGATCGTCGTGGCAGTTGAGTCGGGCCAGGCGAGGTGTCTACGCGTTCTCCGATGCGGCTGTTGACGTTCGACAACCCGCCTCAACCAAGTTGGATTGCCGGATTGTGCTCCTTGAAGGTTCGCACGGCGGATTGGACCAAGGCGGTGGTCGTCGCCGTCAGAGCCGGGCATTGGTCCGGCGCGGCCGGACTGGTGAATTTGAGGAGGGTTCCGAGTACCTGGGCGACGAACTCCGGGCGCTGCCATTCTGAAATGAACCCCAAGGCACTTTGTACGTCGACCTCGCTCCAGCCGAACCGGTTGTGAAGGTCCATCCACAGCCCCACGTAGCCGGGGCGATCTATCTCAGGGTTCAGGTCCTTCAGCGTGGACCATGCGGTCTCGATCCGCCCCTGGTTGAACTGAGCGGCGATCATCCACCATGCGAGATCGGGGGTGTCGAGTTGTTCGGCGAGCGCTTCTCTGCTCTCCTGTTCGACCCTGGCCCATCGTTGTTGTTGAGCGTGGGCGCTCACAAGCTCCCGTCGAAGAGCCAGACGTTGCTCAACGGCGAGGTCGGGGCATGCGAGTAGTTGCCTCGCAAGCTCATTTGCCTCATCAAGCCGGCCCGCGGTCGCGAGGATGTTGAGCTTGTCGTAGGCGAACTTGGCTGCCCCGAATCTGCGGACACCGAGGTCACATTCGGCGAGCGCCTCCTCGATCAGGCCGGCTTGCGCGAGAACCTCGACGAGTACTTCGGCGGTGGCCGGATCTGATCCGGATGTTCGCCGCAGTACCTCGACGGCCTGCTGGGTTCTGCCCTGGGCGGCGTCGCTGCGGGCGAGGTACACGTCTCGCTGCGTCTCGTCGATCACACCATTGCGTCGGTGTTCCTCGAGGACGTTGATGGTTGACGCGCCGAGTGCGGCCAGCTGGTACAGAGCACGGCGGACGTGTTCGTGGGTCCGGGCGGCTCCTAGTCCTGCTCGCCAGAGGGCGATGCGGTCGTCTGGGGGAAGTGTCTTGTCGGCCGTCAGCGCTCGTATGAACGTGGCCGCTGCCTCGTCGTCGCGTACGACATCGGCGAACCTGGCAGCGCGTGCTGAGTCGCCCAGCGCGAGGGCAGCTTGGGCGCCGTAGATCACCACCTCACCCGATGACGCCTCGCGCTCGACTGCGGAGCCTCCGAGCGCCTGGGGTGTCACGAGTTCAAGAATCTCGTTGTATGCCCCCCGCACCATGGCGTCTTGGAGCATCATGACCAGCGCACGTTCGCTGGGGCCTGACCACTGACGAACTTCGTCTCGGACTTCAGTTGCGAGGAGTTGAGCGCGGCGTTGGTCGTTCAGGGGAATGGCGGATTTGCCTTCGACGACCTTGCCGATCAGTGTTCGAGCGAGCCCGAGACGCGCGCCGGCAAGGTTCGGGTGTGACGAGATCACCGCCTCGAAGTGTCTGATGGCGGCGTCGAAGTTTCGTCGACGGGCGCACTGCTCGGCCAGGAACATCAGGCAGGTCGGTTCCGAGTTGAGTTGCTCGGGGGATGCGTTGGACAAGACCTGCTCGATCCCGGTAGCCCCATTTTGATCGGCGTCGAGGTAGGCCCGTGCTACTGATCCGAGCAGGCCGCCTCCGCCTACGGTCTCAGCGCGATCGAGCAGGGTCGAAGCATGGTGAGGGTCACCCGCCTCGATGGCCAGGAGCCCGGCGATGCCATAGAGCCGTCCGGCATCGGGCGAGCCGTGCTCGGCCGCTCGGACGAAGGCGGTGACCGCCAGGTCCTTGGAGCCATGCTCGTTCGCGTAGGCGCCGAGTGCCGCTTCTAGTTGGCCGCTGCCACCCGTCAACCAGCTCGGCTGACCGGACAGAATCGTTTCAACGGTCAATCGGGGCTGCAGTCGGCCTCTTGCGAGCAGCTGTGTCAGCCGCAGGGCCCCGTCGGGCTCGCTGCCTCTCGTAGCGGTCAACACATCTCGTGCGGTAGGTGGCAGGCGAGGCATGGTCGCCTCGATCGGATCCTCGATCGCTCCCGCAGCTGAGTCTGCGATCTCCATGAGCTGGCCTATCGTGGCAGCGTCAAGAGTCTGCTTCTCCGGGATAAGGATTGTCCACGCTTTCTCGGTGTATTCAACCCTGTCTGACGTGACGTGTTGCCAGTACAGCGATTTGGTCTCTTCGTTGTAGATGACGAGTACCACCGGCAGCACATGCCCCAGCCAGTAGCGCAGGTGGCGATTCTTGCCCCGGTACGTCCAACCGCCCTCTACCTTCCTTTTGGAAAAGGAGGAGCCCGCCTTGATCTGGAGCGCGATCAGCCGCCCTGACGGCTCGCCGTCAGCGACCATCGTCTCCACATGCGCGTCGATACCGTAGTCGGCAACATCCTGCCCTCGAAACAGCCAGCCCCACGCGCTGAACGTGAGTTCAGTAGCTGCGACTCCCATACGCTCCACACGAGGTTTCACCATGTCTATGTCGATGACCTTCACTGGTCCACAGGGACCCGCCGCCGGATCGCAGCCCTATCGGCGAACAATTCCAACATCGGCGCACCCTTCGAGCGAAACTTCAGGCAACCATCATTATCTGATGTACGCCGCCCACCCATGTCCGCCACGGTGTCTAGCTCTATCCAGGCGCCCAGCCTCGCTCCGCTCCGCCGCCACGGCCGTGCGCCCGCCCTACTTCCCGACGAGCTCGCGGCCCACCGGTCAGCTCTCAGTTGGGTAGCCGTGCGGGGGCGCCGGCTCCGCCTCGCCGGTAGGGGCTTTCAGTGGACGAGAGCTTCGGAGCCCGGCGCTGACTGGCATCGAAGGTCGGGCGTAGTCGCCGAGTAGGCTCGCCACGTCGACGGCGTACAGCAGCGGGTCGACGTTGCACCACTGGATCAGGTCGCAGCGCAGCGCCGCCACATAGACGCGCCCAGCGACCAGCGGCCAGCTCAGCACACTCATCGGGGCGCGCCCCTGCCCGCCCGAGCCGCCGATGCGCAGTCTGCTCTCCGCTTCGTTTGTCGGCGTGTACACGATCACCTCGACGTACTGGCTCGTCCCGGTGTCGATCCCGGTGCGCACCACGAATCGACCGCTGAGGTCGACGTCGACCTCCACGGAGAGGACGTCCTCGGCGAAGAGTGTGGTGAACACAGCCGTGCCGGCCGAGTCGTAGCGGGTGATCCGCAGCCGGTCATCGGTCCGGGTGACGGTGACCGCACCGCCTTCGGGCGTGGCGTCGATGTCGACCGGTTCGACGCAATCCCCGGCGATCGGCGTAGACCAGGCGCGCCCGCCGGGGTCGTAGGCGGCGATCGCGGCTGCATCGATCGAGCAGATCTGGGTGGATTCGGGGGTGAGGAATGCCAGGTAGCGACCCGCCGCGGTCGCTGAGGCCAAGGAGAACGTGAGGTCGGGCGAGCCGACCGGCGTCGTGCCGAGGGGTGCCCCGGAGTACGCGAGGCGGTAGATCGTGTCCTGGCCAGCGATGATCACGCCACCTGTGTGAGCCGCCACGGAGGCGGAGAATTGTTCGAACGGCCCGACCCGTTCGTCGCTCAGCACAGCGCCGTCCGTGCCTCGCAGACCGAGGAGGCGGAACTGTTGATGCCTGCAGTCAGGTTCCGGGGCGTTGATCAGGACGGATACTCGTCCGCCCGGTGCCGGGGCGAGCCAGTAGGCCCCAGAGCCGTATCCAAGGTCGCAGCCGTAGTCGGGTAGGTCGACGCTCCACAGCAGCTGGTCGGCACGCATAGCGGCGATGTACAGCTGGTTGGTAGACCGGTAGTGCAGCTGGGCGTAGAAGACGCCGTCGGCCCCGGCCCGGGTCTGCCCCCAGCACTCGGCGTCCGGCGGTCGCACCGAGATGTCCGTGGTTCCTGCCCTGTTGACGGTGGTGTACGTGTTCGTCTGGAAGCAGTCGGCGAAGGTGACCGCGCCGTCCGCGTGCACGGCCATGTCCCCCGAGTTGGGTACGGGCCTGCTCCACGCGATGGTCGCACCGAAGTCGCACGCCGGGTCGACGCCGCCGACCGCCACCGCCGTCCAGGCGGCCTGTACGGCGCGGTACTCGGTGCCGCACCGGCCGAAGAGGTCCGCCGCCGCGCGCAGGGTGGCCGCGCGAGCCGTGTTACTGGGCGCAGCCGGGTGCACGTACCGGGTGGTGGACAGGAAGTGGCGGGTCAGCGCCTGGTACCAGATGCGTTGCGCCGCGCTGCGGCCGATTCCCGCTACGGGCGGCACGCCACCGCAGGTCGGACTGTCGCCGTACGCGGTCTGCCCGCTGCCCTCTGCCAGAAGGAAGAAGAAGTGGTCGCCGACCCCGGAGCCGTAGTGCGGATTCTTGTTCCGGGTGCCGGCGGTCCAGCAGGAGTCGGACTGCCTGTCGCGTGCGGGGTCGAACATGTACCGCAGCGGCCCGCCGCCCTCTGGCAGGTCGACCTTCTCGCCGATCAGGTAGTCCGGCGGGTCCTCGGCCTTGTCCTGGCGGAACTCCACCATGGTTCCGAAGATGTCGCTGGTGGCCTCGTCGAGCGCCGCTGCCTCTCCCGCCGGGATCTCCTCCGGCCACCGGACGTTGAGCGCCGAACGGGTCACGCCGTGGGTGAACTCGTGGGCCATCACGTCCACCTGGGCGACCGGACGTGCGTTGTCGCGGCCGTCGCCGACCCAGATCTGTTGAGACTCTTCATCCCACCCCGCGTTGTACTTGTCGCCGTAGTGGACCCGCACGTCTGGGGCTCGCCCGTCGCCGGCGAAGCCGTCGCGGCCGAAGAGATAGTGGTAGTAGTCGTAGGTCGCGGCGATCCCGTAGTGCGCGTCCACGGCCGCGCTCTGCTCGTCGCGGTTGGTGCCGTCGCCCCACTCGTCGTCGACGCCGGTCACCGACAGGCACAGGAACTTGGTGTGCTTGGCGTCGCAGGTGGAGTGCTCGCGGTAAGGGTCGGTCATCCTGCGGAACGGGCCCCGGCGGGTGGTGTCCAGGGCGACCTGGCCCGAGTAGATCGAGTGCCCGATCCCGTCTACGCCCACCTGCTGCGACCAGGAGCGGATCGGGGTGCCGTCCGTGGCGTCGGTGAGCACCTGGATGGTGTTGTCGGCGGTGCCAGGAATGGCGACCGCGGTCAGCCACGCCAGCGTGCCGCGACCGGACACCGCGTCCACCACCAGCCGGGACTCGCCCTTCGGCTGGGCCGCGCCGCCGACGATGGACACGGCCCGTGCCGCCGCGCTGACCGCGGTGACTCTGGGCCGGTCAGCGACGGACAGCGGGCCAAGCAGGTTGTCGGTGACGCCGTCGGGTCGCCCGTCAGAGGCGGTGTGCACGATGAAGTCGCCGCCGAGCACCGCCATGCCACGGTAGGTGCGCTGGTGGCGGGCGTGGGTGGCGCCACTGGGATCGACGTCGACGCGGACCCGTTCGACCGCCACGCCCGCTGGGGGCCCCGCCTGTGCCGTGCGGGGTTCGGTCACGGCCAACGCCCCGACGACCAGGGCCAGGGTCAGGATTCTTCTCACTGACGCACTCCATCCGACGATGGCGAACTATCGCCGAGGAGAACCCTACGGTGACGGGGCCCCCCGCACGCCCGCCTCACGGCTGCGTACCGCAGCCGAACGGTGCGCAAAGAAAGCACTATGGACGGTCTGGGCTGACGACAAAGCCTCGTCGGAGCCCGTTCCGACAGCATCGACTAGCCGAACCGGTGGATGGCGGCGAAGTAGAGTTCGACGGCTGCCCCTAGGGACTTTGGCCACCAAGCTTTCTCACCTGGCGTGGTCTTGTCCCGGTCGCCCCTGTCCTACTGGCATTCGGGGCCTTCCCAGCCCGAGCGCAGTGCTCGACGAGCAGGTCGTACAGGGACCGGAAAGTGCGCGCCTACCGCGAGCACCTGCTGACCGTGCCCAAGCGCATGCACCCTCACGGCCCACGGCCACCCGGCCACGCTGGCGGACTCCAACGGCGACCACGGACTCGGCGTGGCCGAAGTCCCACGGCTGGATCTGCCGCGCAGCACACCCCTGCTCCAGCAAGGTTCGGTGGCTGACCAACCCGCTCCGCGCTCTTGTTGACCGGCGATCAAGAAACGCGACTGCGAGGACATCGCATCACTTGTCCGCCAGGGGTCCTCGCTGATGTAGTCCAGGTTCTCGCTCGGATCTGAGGCTGACAGGGTGGCGACGAATTTGTCCTCGCGGGCCTTGTCTTGGTCGGCGGGGGGTCGGGTTCCACGCGAACGGATTGGCACCCAGGGACCAGAAGGGAAGATCGTCCATGAGCTGGTCGTCGGTGATGACGAACCGAGGCCGCCCGGGCAGTGCCCTGGCGAATGCGTCCAGTCCGGTGCAGTCGCGCGCGGGTTCGGTCACCGCGAGGATGTCATAGGGTGCGTCGATCGCGGTCGACAGCTTGTCCAGGAGTTCGATGGCCTTGTCGTCGATTCCCGCGTGGCGGCGTTTGACTTCGACGGGCACGAGTCCCCCGTCCGCGAGTAGCAGAACGACGTCAGTTTCTCCGATGGTCGTCTCGTCGGTCGTGATGAAGTTGACGCCCGGATGGGCTCCTACGACATATCCTCGCCGGAGCCCCCGTGCCCGGCACGAGTGGCCGCCGGTCGGCTGGCGAGGCCGCGTCCTTGAGCTGCAGCTCCACCAGCCACGGGGCGAGCGCCGCCGCGGCGTCGGCTGGCGATTCCCCGGCCCGCCAGGTGTGCAGGGCGTCCCAGATCGCCCCGACGCCCGGTACCGCGGCCAGCACCGGAGCGAGTGATGCCCCGGTGAGGAACTCGTCGTGCGTCTCCACCAGCAGCCGCACGCCTGAGCCGACGGCAACCTCGACGGCCGTCCCGAGCCGGTCCACGATCGCGCCCACCGGGCCCGACCCCGGGAACAGGCGCAGCGTGCCGGCGCCCAGGTCGTAGGCTAGTTCGACGTGCTCGGCCAGCCCGTCGATACCCTCGGACAACGTGATGTAGGTAGCCAGCCCCGAGACCGCCAGCCCGTCGAGGTCCACCCGGGCTACTGCCCGCTCGGTGCGGGAGATGCCGGGGTGGACCGGTTCCGTCGGTGCGCAGCGCAGCTCGACGGCCCCGATCCCGTACCGGCGGGCCAGCGCGACGACGTCCGTCAGCGGCAGGCCGGGGCACCCAAGGGTGGACAGGCCCAGCAGGTTGGTCATCGGCGCGTGCCCGCGTCTCACCGGTCGTCGACCATGACGAGGTTGGTGCCGCGCATCGTGTACAGGAGGCCGTGTTCGTCGTTGTTGAGGTGGCAGCCGCTGTACCAGCCGCCGTTGAGCTGCGCTGCGACCACGGTCATGGCGAACGTCTTGCAGTCGAAGCGCATCAGCGTCGTGTCGGAGGCCGCGTAGATCCTGCCGCGGTTGAGGAGCATGGCCGACCATTGGGGGCAGGTCGCGCGCAGGTCGGCGGTGTGCACGATCTTGCGGGTGCGCAGGTCGATGACGAGGAAGCCGCCCTTGAGGGTCATCGCGTAGAGGTGCTTGTCGTGCACCGCGAGGGAGCCGACGCCGTACTCCATGGCGGTCTCGATCCGCCACAGTTCCCGGCCGCGGCACACGTCGAAGGCGACGATCGTGCCGCGCGGTCCGGTCTTCTGGGCGTTGTCGCCGCCGAGGAAGGCCGTCCCGTTGCGGGTCGCGACGGCCCGGACGAGTTGAACGGAGTCGATGGGGTTGGCGAAGTGCGTCGACGCCCCGGTCGCGGGGTCATAGCTCCACAACGCACCGCCGCCCTCGGTGTCGGACTGCACCGCGACGAGCAGACGCCGGTCGACCGGGTCCCAACAGGTGTCCAGCGGGCGGTTCTGTACCCCGGGGAACGCCGCGACCTGCCGCGGGACATGGTCTGTACTGGGGTCGTACCGCCAGATCCCCCCAGAGCTGTACTGCCCGGTGTAGAGGACACCGTTGATGACCTCGGCGTCCTTGGCCTCGCCGGGCATCTGCAAGTACGTCCGCTCACGGACGGGTCCGAGGGAGTGCCGGGCGATGCTGCCGTTGCCGCCGACGTAGGCGAACCCACCGCCGGCGGCGATGCCCATGACGGCCTGCGGGTCGGCAGGGGCGCCGGCCGTCTCCAGGTCGGTGGTCACGCAGGTACCGGTCGCGGGGTCGATCTCAGCGACGAAACCGTACCCGGAGACCACGACGATCCTGCCGTCGTGGACGTCGAGGCCCCATATCTCACCGAGCCCGGGTCCGGAGAACGGCACCTGCGACACCGTTGTGGTGGACAGCGAGATGGCCTCGAGCCCACCTGCAGCGGCGTAGTAGACGGAGTCGCCGTTGGCGGCGTAGTTCTTGGTGACCTTGCCGGACAGGCGGGCGAGTGCGTAGCGGGAGGTGTCCGCGAGGTCCATGATCGCGATCTTCGCCGGCTCCGTGCCGCCGGCCGAGCCCGCGACGAGCCGGTCGCCGATCACGCTGAGCTCGCGCATGCTCGGGTCGGCGAGCATCTCCGTCGGGGTGATGTTGGTGAACCCGCCGGCCGCGCGGTCGTAGGCGAACAGGGACGCCCGGCTCGTGGTGCCGCCGCCGCCGAGGGTGCTGCCGGCCCCGAAGAACACGGCGGACGTGGTGGCGGCAACCGCGCGTGCCAACGTCGCAGACGCGTCAGGTACGCCGAGGTTGGTCACCTGGCCGGTGACGGGGTCGTACTGCCAGAGGGCCGGTGCGGTGGGGCTGCCGCCGCCGACCGCGAAGACCACCCCGTCGGGGGCCACCGCCATGTCGCGGACGTCGCGGTCGGCGATCCGGCCGACGGGCTGGGCCAGTTGGTTGAGCGTGGTGAGGTCCCAGCGGTGCAGGTTCGGCTGGGGTCCGCCGCCCTTCTGCAGTACCCCCAGGTACAGGTAGCGGCCCGTCGGATCGGCCACCATGGCCTGGATGGCGTAGCCGGTCGTCAGGTTGGTGTGGCCGATGACCTTGCGGGTCGGCAGATGGAAGGCCACCACCCGGGCGGGCAGGATGTTGCGGGAACCGATATAGGCGATGTCACCGACGACAACGGAGCTCATCAGTGAGAACTGGACGAGCGCGGGTCCCAGGTCGGTGATCGTCGTCCCGGTGACCGGCGTACCGCCGGGTGCGGCGTGTGCCGTGCCGCTCAGCGCAGGTGCCAGGGCGGCAGCGAGGCCGAGGGCACCACCCGCCTGGAGTATCGCGCGCCTGCTCGGGTGGGTGTTCGTCATGGCTTTCTCCTTCGTCGTGGCGGGGGGTGAAGGGTCAGGCGGAGGTGCCCAACAGGGTGCGGTCGACGGGCGAGGCGAACGGGCGCCCGGCCGTCCAGCGTTCGAGTTCGTCGAGGGCGTGGTCGACCAGCCGGGTCAGCTCGTCGCCCATCGAGCCGGCGATGTGTGGGGTGAGCAGGACGTTGGGCAGGTCGTAGAGCGGTGAGTCTGCGGCCAGGACCTCGGGTTCGGTGACGTCGATGACGGCGTGCAGCCGCCCGGACACGAGCTCCTCGGTGAGGGCCGCCCCGTCCACCAGCGCGCCGCGGGCGGTGTTGATCAGCACGGTGCCGTCGCGCATCAGGCCGAGCCGTCGTCGGTCGACCATGTGGGCGGTTTCGGGCAGGCTCGGGGCGTGCAGGGAGACCGTGTCGGAGCGGCGCATCAGGTCGTCCAGGTCGACCAGGGTGACGCCCAGCCGTGCGGCCTCGGCCTCGTCGACATAGGGGTCGGCCAACAGGACGTCGAGGTCGAACGGTCGAAGGAGTTCGATGACGCGGCGGCCGATCCGGGAGGCGCCGACAACGCCGACGACCCGGCGGTAGTTGCCCATCGAGGGGAACGGGGCGGCCCAGGGCCGCTGGTCGCGGTGCTCCCGGTAGTGCCGGCTGACCTCCAGCACCCGCTTCTGGGCGAACAGGATGGCCGCGAGGGTGTACTCGGCCACCGGCAGCGCGTTCGCCTCCACGGCCGAGGACACGGCGATCCCCCGCTCCCAGCATGCCCGGGTGACGTGGTGTTTGACCGAGCCGCCCGTGTGGATGATCGCGCGCAACCGGGGCGCGCGGCGCAGCACGTCGTCGTCGATCGGCGGGCAGCCCCAGCCGGTCACGAGGACCTCGACGTCCGTGAGGTCCACGGACCCGAAGTCCCAGACGGCCTGCGACGGGTCGACGTCGGCGAGAGCGGCGAGGCGCCGGCTGTTCTCCGGGGTGCGGAAGTCGTGCCACACCGTCGGGGACATCGCGATGAGTGCTCTGGGGCGGCTCAATCCTCTGCCCCCGCGGTCACACCGGAACGCCAGAAGCGTTGCAGCGACACGAAGAGCAGGATCAGCGGGACGATCGAGACGAGGGATCCGGTGATCGCGAGCAGGTAGTCCTCCGGGTGACCCTGACTGAGCGCGGTGGTGTTCCACACGTAGAGCCCCAGGTTGACCGGATAGAGCTTCGGGTCGGACAGCATCACCAGCGGCAGGAAGAAGCTGTTCCAGATGGCGGTGAACTGGAAGAGCAGGATGGTGACGAAGCCGGAGCGCAGCATCGGCAACGACACCGACCAGAACGTCCGCCACTCACCGGCTCCGTCGACGCGACCGGCGTCGAGCACGGCCGCAGGCACGGAGGAGGCGCTGAAGATCCGGGCCAGGTAGACGCCGAACGGGAACACCAGCCCCGGGAGGAAGACGCCGAGGAACGAGTTCGCCAGTCCGACCTTCGACGCGAGGAGGAAGGTGGGCAGCGCCAGGGCGGTGCTGGGGATCATCACGCCGACGAGGACCAGACCGAAGAGCTTCTCCTTGCCCCGGAACTGGTACTTGTCGAACGCGTAGCCGGCCATCACGCTGACGAACGCCGCGAGCAGCGCCCCGCCACCGGCGTACACGACGGTGTTGAGCAGCCACCGCACGTAGATGCCGTCCTCGGCCTGGAACAGGTGACTGAGGTTCGCTCCGAGGTTGACGCTGCGACCGGGGGCGAATCCGTTGGTGCCGAACAGGTCCGCGAGGTTCTTGGTCGACGCCAGGACGAGCCACAGCGCGGGCAGCAGCGCATAGGCGACGGCGACGAGCACGACGATGTTGGCCGCGGTCCTCGACAGCCAGGGCGGACGGTGTCCGGGTCGGCGTCGCCCGCCCTTCCCGTCCTGTATCGCGGCCCCGACCCGGGCCGGTGTCGGGGCGGTGGTACTCCGGGTCATGACTGCCCCCTGTTTCCGAGCCGCATGAGAACGAACGACAGGCCTCCGGCCACCAGCGCGATGAGGATGGACGCGGCCGCGGCGAGGCCGTAGTCGTTGCGGTCGAAGGCCGCGCTCTGCAGGAACATGTTCGGCGTCCAGGTGCTGGTGATGGACGCCGAGGCCGGGTCGAGGATCTTCGGCTCGGTGAACAGCTGGATGCCGCCGATCGCGGTGAACAGAGCCGCCATGACGACCGCCGGGCGAATCAGCGGCAGCTTGATCCGGAGGGCGACCTGCCACCGCTGGGCGCCGTCGAGGGCGGCGGCGTCGAGGACCTCGGACGGTACGGCCTGCAGGGCCGCGTAGAAGATGACGATGTTGTAGCCCAGCCACTGCCAGACGGCGATGTTGACGACCGACAGCAGCGGGTGGGTGCTCGCCGGTCCGCCGGCGCTGGTGTCGCCGAGCCACCCGATCACAGGGCTCAGGCCGGGGGTGTAGAGGTAGAGCCAGATCAGCGCCGCGATCAGGCCCGGCACGGCGTGCGGGAGGAACAGTACGAGCTGACAGGCCCGCCTCCCCCACGCCAGGCCGGAGTCCAGGATCAACGCGAGGACCAGCGCCAGGGCGATGAGCAGCGGAACGTAGATCGCCACGTACGCGGCTACGGTGCCGAAACCGCCCCGGAAGGCGGGGTCAGACAACGCCGAGACGTAGTTGCCCAGTCCGACGAAGACCCGCTCGACACCGCCGAACCCCAGGCCGGAGGTCTGTTCGCTGAACAGGCTCAGCCAGATGGCGTACCCCAGCGGGGCGAGGGTGACGGCGATGAACAAGGTCAGGAATGGTGTCAGGAAGACCCCGGCGGCGCGTCGCTGTCGCTGGGCGGTGGAGATGGTCATCGCTGGGCCCTGTCCGTGACCGTCAGGCCCCGGGCCCGCATGGCCTTGGTCGTGTCGGTCTGCACCTCGGCGAGGATCTGGGGGAGGGAGCCCGTACCGACCTTGCCCAGCCGGTCGATGATGGCCTTGTCGGTCGCCGACATGGCCGGTCCCCACGTCCAGTCCGCGCTCACGGCCCCGTACGAGCGGCTGCCGACGTCGAAGATGTCCTGCCCGCCGAAGTACGCCGTGTTGAACGACTGCTTCGCGACCGGCAGCAGTTCCGGCGAGGCGGGATACATGCTGCTGGCTCCCGAGCCGTACCAGGCGGCGATGCCCTTCGGGTCGGTCGTGATCCATGTGATGAACTCGGTGGCCGCGGCGGCGTTCTTGGCACCCTTGGGGACGATGAACGACGACCCGCCCCACATGGCCGACGCCGGCTGACCGTCCCAGCTGGGAAGTTCAGCCACGGCCCACTTCCCGCTCTGGTCGCCGACCGTGGCCTTCAACCCGCCCGCGCACCAGCTCGCACAGAGGTACCCGACGGTCTGGTTCTTCTGCACGCTCTGCCAGAACTCGTCCACGTAGGCCGGATAGGTCCGTACCAGGCCGTCGGTCACCAGGCCCTGCCAGTAGTTCGCGACCTTCGCGGCGGGTTCGCTGTCGATGTCGACCGCCCAGGCGTTGCCCTTGGTGCCGAACCAGCGGGCGCCCGCCTGCCAGGACAGCCCGGTCAGGAGGTTGGCGTCCCCGGTGAGGAAGGCACCGGCGCGCGCGTTCGGGTCGAGCGACTTCACCTTCGTGCTCAGCGACCGGTACTCGTCCCACGTCTTGGCCGGCGTCAGCTGGTGCTGGTCGAAGAAGTCCTTGCGGTAGTAGTAGAGCATCGGGGCCGCGTCGCGCGGGACGCCCCAGGTCTTGCCGTCGAGCGTCACCAGCTGCCTGATCGACTGCGGGAACGTCTTGTCGACGAGCTTGCCCGCGGTCGGGGTCAGGTCCTGGGCCGCGCCGAGGCTGACGAGCTCGGGCAGCCGGGTGTACTCGGCGACGGCCGCGTCGGGAACGGCCCCCGACTTCACCGCGTTCGACAGTTTCGCGTAGTAGTCCGAGCCACCGGCCTGCGTCTCGAACTTCACCGTGATGTTCGGGTGCGACGCGTTGAACGCCGCGGCGACGGCGTCGGAGCCCTTGACGAAGGACCAGAACGTGACCTCACCGCTCGCCTTCGGCGCCGCGCGTTCCGGGCTCGATCCGCAGGCCGAGAGCGTCACGCCGAGCGTGAGGACCGCGGCTAGTGCCGCACCGATCCGCCAGTTGTTCATATCCATCTCCCTGCTTTGACGTTCGGATGACATCATTCGATGTCAAACGATGGACTGTCAAGGGGCTGCCTGGTCAGAGGGTCGAGAGGTCGACCTAGAAGTGATATCGTTTCGGCATGAGCGCGGACACGAAACCACCCATGCAGGCTGAAGAGCGTCACCAGGCGATCCTCGAACTGGTGGAGACACAGGGCTCGGTGACCGTACGTGATCTGGCCATTTCTCTGGGTGTCGCGGCGGTCACCATTCGGGTGGATGTTCGGGAACTAGCCCGAAGAGGCCTCGTCAACCGCGTGCACGGAGGGGCGACGCGGGTCGCACAGCGGGGATCGACCCAGGCACCCGCCCGCCGGGCGAAGGTCGAGACGAGGGGCGCCGCGCACCCGGCGTACACGATCGGCGTGGTCGTACCGCACGCCTCGTACTACTACCCGACCGTCGTCAGCGGGGCCCGGGCCGCCGCGGAGTCGCTCGGCGCGCGGCTCGTGCTCGGGGTGTCCCAAAACGACGTAGCCGAGGAACGCGCGCTGGTGACCCGCCTCCTCGAGTCCGGCGCCGACGGACTCGTCATCGCGAGTCGGTTCGACCCCCAACGCTCCCCCGAGACGCAGGAGTGGCTGCGGACCATCCCGGTACCCGTCGTCCTCGCCGAGCGCCGCGCCGGCTGGGAGTCCGGGACCGCGGAGCACGTCGCCACCGACCACGAGCAGGGCGCGTTCGACGCCGTGGCGCACCTGGCCCGCAACGGGTACCGGAAAATCGGGTTATTGCGGTTCGCCACCATCACCGCCCCCCGACTGCGGACCGGATACGACGCGGCGCTCACCACCCTCGGACTGTCGCCCCTGCCACCGGAGATCCCCACGGAACTGCGCGACGACAGCCCCCAGGAACTCAAGACCACCGCCGAGGCGATCATCCGCGCGGTGCGCGACGGAATACTCGACGCGCTCATCGTCCACCACGACATCGCGGCGCTCCCGCTCGTGGGCCGGTTACGACAGGCCGGCATCACCGTGCCCGACGACCTCGCCGTCATCGCCTACGACGACGAACTCGCCGCACTCGCCGACCCCCCACTCACCGCCATGGCACCACCCCGCGCGGAAGTCGGAGCAACCGCCGTCACCATGCTCATCGAACGCCTCGACGAACCAGACCGCCCCCTGCGCCACCTCCTGCTGCGACCGCGGCTACGCGTCCGGGGCAGCTGCGGATCCAACGCCCTGGCCTCGGCGGGTGAAGTGGGCGACGGCGTGAAAGGGTGACCTCGCTCGGAACACCGAAATACCGTGACCCAGTGGAGTAACCTCGTCCCGCCCGCGTACCCGGACCGGTTCCCCTCTCGAGTGGAGCCTTCTGCGCCGTGCTCAGTGTTCTAGTGCCACCTAAGATCAATTAGTCGCCTCGCGCGGCGCAGGCCGGCACCCTTGCGGTGCCCCAAACGCCGGGACACGCCCCGAAGGCTGGCCAGAACTGCGACGCGAGCCAGCGACGGCGCCTACAGCACGAACCGGCTCGCTGCTAACCGTCCGTCGGGGGTGATCGTCCACGACACGCCGAGTAGTCACGTTCGAGTCCCTGGCCCCGGACCGCACCAGGGCCACCGCCACCATCGAGGTTGAACCCGAAGGGCTCGTCGAACACGTTCGCGACGACCCCTGCCCGCCATTCAGCCTATTCATTGGGGTCAAATTTCCTTGCCGGGTGAGCCCTACTACAGAGCGGCAGGGCATTAGTGTTGCACAGCCAGGTTAACCTCAACCTTTGCTTTGAGCACACTCATCGGGTTTCTCGGACTGTTCTTACCAGCGCAAATCACCACTCCATCCACCAATGTCCACGGGAGCAGCGATTCAACACGCACTTCACCGTTCAAGCTGACAGCTTTAAGACGGTCGGCGAGCCGGGAGGAAGGTCCATAGTCCATGCGGACCTGCAAATCTCCTCCACCGGGACCACGGACACCGAGACCTGGACTTTCGCCACCGCCGACAACGATGGATGGCGGGTATGCTCAGCGCGAAGAGCCAAATAGAACGTGACCTTGGTGCGGGCGAGTCTGGATATTCCCGGGTGAACCCATGAAACTCGCCTCTGGAACGCACGCGTCGTTCACGCATATCAAAGAGAGTGGCGATCCGACTCTGGACGCCGACGTGGCCCCGTGGACCGGAACATCGAGCGCGCCGACAGCGGGCCTCCCGGCTCCAGCAACCTGACCTATGACACCGACGACGCCCCGGCCGCGGACGCCAGCATGGTCGAGGAGTAGTTGCCGGCCAAGCTCAGCTGTCCGGACCTACTTGTCGGATGCCTAGTCAGCGCCTCGACCCCCGACACGATCAGCGGGACCTGGCAGTCTGGGTGGGCCGGGTGACGGTGGCCGTCGCAGGATCGCCAGCCCCACGTCTCGCTCGACGTCGTCGCCGATGACCTCGGCCGGCTGGGGTGCCACGCGGCGTGCGGTGCGGGCGGCGTCGTTGGCGGCGAACCCTTCCTCGATGCCTGCGAGCATCTGGGCGAGTGAGTCGTCGGTGGCGGGCAAGGTCGTCTCCGGCGGCGTGGCAGTCCAGGTGGCCAGGAAGACGTACCCGATCCGGCGCACGCGTCGAACACCACAGGGCCCAGATCACAACATGGGTCGGCGTGGGGTGACCTGAGCCGGGAGGGGAGTTGCGGCTACAGCCGCGCGGACCGGTCATCACCGGCCCGAGCGAGGTCCAGCTGACCGGTGGCCCCTTGCCTGATGTTGCGGGCGGGCAGTGTCGCGCCGACAGTGTGCGGCGGCAAGGAGGATACCCGCACTGGGGCCTCTCCTCGTTCACCCCGAGAGCACGAGGACGGCGGTTGCCGCGCGGGCGAGGATGCCCTGCGCGGAGGCGGTCAGATGTAGCCGGTTCCAGTCGGCGGTGATCTGGGCGCTGCCCTGCATACTTCCACCCGATTCGGCCAGCGTTGCCGTGCTCCAACGGGGCCACGCAATTCTGGTCGAAGCCAGTCGTTGGAGGAGCACATTTGCGGTCCGGGAGTTTCGTGAGAGATGCGGACCTGGACATACCACCGCCGTCCAGCAACTTCGTGGACAGCCCAGGCCAACATCAGTGCGGCCTGGAACCCCCGCTAGGCAGAGGTTCCAGGCCCTACTGCTGCGGATTAGGCGATGTCCATTCCGTGTCGGGTCCAGCCGGTGGGGCCGTCCATGTCCTTGCGGAGCAGGACATGGTCGGTGCTGGTCGCGAAGAGGAAGCGGTGCCGGTCGGCGCCCATGATCAAGGTCGGGTCAGTGGCTACGCCGATGCCGATCGTGGACCAGCCGGTACCACCGAGGTCGTGGAGCAGCAGGTCGTTGTTGGAGTTGCGGACGTAGACGTTCACGCGGCCCGTGTCGGGGTGCACCCCCACGGTCGGGGTGCCGATGACGCCGATGCCGATGGTCGACCAGCCCGTACCACCGAGGTCGTGAAGCAGCAGATCGTTGTTGGCGTTACGGACGTAGACGTTCACCCGGCTGTTGTACGGGTGCACGGCCACGACGGGGTCGCTGACGATACCGATGCCGATGGTCGACCAGCCGGTACCGCCGAGGTCATGGACCATCAGGTTGGTTCCGACCCGGGTGTACACGTTGACCCGGCCCGTGGCGGGGTGCGTGGCGGCGGTGGGATTGCCGGTCACGCCGATGCCGATGGTCGACCAGCCCGTACCACCAAGGTCGTGGACCATCAGATCGTTGTTTGTGGTGCGGACGTAGACGTTCACCCGTCCCGTGGCGGGGTGCACGAGCACCGAGGGGTTACTGGCGATGCCGATGCCGATGACCGACCAGCCGGTACCACCGAGGTCGTTGACCAGGAGCTGGTTCTGGGTGTCGCGGACGTAGACGTTCACCCGGCCGGTCACCGGGTGGATGATGGCCTGCGGCTCGCCGACAACGCCGATCCCGATCAGCTTCCATCCCCCGGCGAGCGGATCGTAGGAGTACAGATCGTTGTTCGTCGTCCGCACGAAGTTGACGAGATGGTTGTCGGCGGTGCGAACGGTGTTCTTGCTGTACGCCGGCGGCGGTGCTTGCGCCTCGCAGATAGCCACCCCGGACAGGAAATCGGCAGGGTAGTCAATCCACCAGGAAGGGATCCATCCGGTCAAACCGTTGGTGGTGGTGCCGTAAACCCACCAGGGATTGGATCCAACGGCCTGCCCGGATCGCTGACATATCGGATAGATGCGGTCGCGGATGTTCATGACGCCGACAGCTGGTGAGCAGTTCGCGGCGCTCGGCCAATTTCGGCAGGCCGCCACGTTGGCACCGACCGTGATCGCGTTAGATCGGACGCTGTGGCTGCCGTCCGGGCTCGGCTGATTAGGTCCATCAGTTTCCCACGGGTCAGGATCCGTCGGTGCAGGCGTTGTTGGATCCCAGCGGTTGTCCAAAGACGTCAGGAACGTTCCGCCAATGGATAACTTGGCCATCCCCTTTTTTCCGCCGACATTCACATTGAATGTGTAGACGTCAAACCAGCTCACTACATTACTGCCGTAGATCGGGTTGAACGTGCCGTGAAACCAATACCACGCTGGCTCGTCATGCTGGCTATTCTGCCCGACCGACTGGCTGCCGCCACTGCGATACCAGCGCGCGCCACTCTCATGAACATCGGATGTGGCAATACTGATCAATGCGTCGGAGAGTTGGAAACTCCAGCCCACCTGACTGTGCTCACAATAGAATCTGAGAGAGTGTTTTCCATTGCGGTCCACCGACTTCTTTGGCGCCGGATTACAATCGAGGACGTCGTACTGCTCGCCTGGATCTTCCCCTCTCATAATACTTGGGGGTACCGACGAATCCGGTCCGCCGAGCGTGTTCTTAATGTCGTCAGCTTCACTGCTCGACATAGGAGAGTCGAAAGCTATGGTGAGTTTGGAGGCCTCGCCGGAGAGACTGATCGTACTTACCAGTGGGCCGGAGGCGAATGCGGTCGATCCAGTCGAAAACGTTGACAAGAGCGATATAAGCAGCGCGGCGGCGATGACCCACCGAAGTCGACTCATGGCAGTCGTTTTCATTGACCTAGCTGTTTTCATTGACAGACCATTCCCCGCGTGAAGCAATGCATGGCCGAGTTCGGCCACAGTGAAAGCACTCTTCATCGTTCGCGCCGGGGGCGTCAACGCCAATTTATTTGGAAAATTGGCCCACTAGGACAGCAATCCCTCGCATCATGGCGAGAGGGCGCGTGATTTCAATCATGCGCAACCGCCGTCCCCATTAGGCTTGCCCTGCTATACGGACAATAGAACTGCCACCGCCACATTTGGACTATTGGGGCAGATCCAATGGACGGCATGGCGACCTTCCACCAACCTCAACGGGTGATTAGGGTGCTCGCGGCACCGCGGAAATGGCTCCCCCCACCAATACATCGAAGCATAGTCACTAATCTCGCCGGCGAGGAAGATGGCAATAAACTCCACGGACGGGAAGTCTCCAAGGGTCAATTCAATGACAACTTGGTCGCACTCAAACGTGACACGCAACCACTCGGGCTCTCGAAATGCGCCCCCATCCGCGTTGGCAATTTCGGTAGATGAAATCGGCGCCGCTTCTGCCAGCCTTACCCCTGTCAAGACGACAGCCCTGCCCGAAAGTTCACTGAGGGAGTCCGCAACGCGGCCGGCGATTTCGATTACTGCCGCGAGACTCGACGCCGCCACTGATTGGGCTTTCCCTTGTCGACCAAGCCGTATTCGTGCCGCCAACAAAGGCCCCCTCCGCACTCTAAATCGGCAGGAATCGATTGCAATATCGTACGTCGATATGACCCAATTAAGCCCGAGGGTGAACTCCTACTCGACTCATCCGCTCACTTAGTGGACTTTGTATTCACCCACTCCGCCATCAGTCGCCCTCCAGTTGTTGCCACAACGACGGGATGTCCACAGTCGGATTCTAAGGTCACCACCATCTGTATTGTATGCGTAGACACGCTCATCAGACGTCCTGGGATCAGTCAGCGTCGGGAGGCTGCATTGCCGCGTTGCGCAAACACTGCCCCGCAGACACACGAGCACTGGCCATCGCGCGATCGAAGATGCGACCTGGGCACTGGGCGATCTCGGTCAGTCGGAAGAGCGGTCGATCACAACCCAGATACTCACGCCCGGCTATGCTGAACGCTTCATCCCACCAGCGACACACACGTCTGGGCTTGGCTAGCGAAAATCGCGCGAGTGGACACTGATGGGCACGGCCAACACTGCGACCTTATCCGCGACGAGGTTGATCGCGGAGGTCGCCGACTGCAACTGGCCACGGATGAGCAGCCCAGTGGCGGTGCGCAGGAGCTTCTTATTGCGGCTTTGGAGGCCAACGGAGCAGATGACGTTGAGCTGGCCAGTCTCGTCCTCGAGGTTGAGAAACATGATCCCCCCGGCGGTCTCGGGCCGTTGGCGGTGGGTGACCATGCCGCCGACGAGGACTCGGCGTCCGTCGCGGACGCCTTCGAGGTTGGCGATGGTGTGTGCGCCGTAGCGGTGGAGTTGGTCGCGGACGAATTGGACGGGGTGGTAGTCGACGGATTGTCCGGTGGCCCAGGTGTCGACGGTGGCGAGGTCGAGGGTGTCCATGCCGGGGAGCATGGGGGCGGTGGTGCCGGGCAGGACGTCGGTACGATCGGTGGCGGCCGGGCCCGCCGCCCACAGGGCTTCGCGGCGGCGGCGCGGTCAGTCCGGCTCGCGGTGCCGGGTGGGTCAGTGGGGGCGTCCGACCCACACGAGGTGTCTGGGCGACACCAGGTCTCCTTGGTGGCGGCGGCCTTTCAGGATTCCCACCCGCGTCCTGCCCTCCCAGACCTGCAAACCGGACCTGGCGGGGGTCAACAGTTGGCGGTCGATCAGGATGGGCCGGCGCTTCCAGGTGCCGCGCGTCTCCCAGCACTGGGCCACGCCCTTGTGGACCCCGTGCCGCCGGACGCTGATCCAGTGATCGGGGTTGTCGGCGTACTCGTCGATGCAGTCGCCGTCGGAAGGCCCGGTCGGTAGGTCGATCAGATCTTCGGTCGCGAGCGCCTCGACCTTCCAGGCGACGCCCGTCAGGTCGACGTCGCCGTAGTCGTGCAGGAAGTGGTCGTTGTCCGCGTGGTCGTACAGAACCTGCTCGAGCACATCGTCCGGCCACTGCAGCCCGAGCCCTGCCGCGTGTCCTCGGAAAGCGCTGAATCCGGAGTGGTTCTCTCGGCAGGACACGGACAGGGCGGCGAAGTCCGCGATGCGCAGCACGAACCCATTATGCCCCCCGGCCGATCACTGGGTGGCCACCGCCCGCGCCGCTTTGCGGGCCCGGTCGTCGCTGGACGCGGTCAACCCGGACCTCGCGCCCGCGCCGACAGTGCACCTGCGCAGCGGCGACGAACTCGCCGCCCGCTTCCCCGATCACCTCGGCGCGATCACCCGCACCGTCGAAGTCGCAGCCGCCCGCGCTGCCACCCCGACCGAGGCAAAGGCCCGCAACGCCAAACCCGCCGCCGCCAAGCCCTCCCCCCGCAAGAGCACCGCCAAGCGCCGTCGGCGAAGAAGCCGGCCGCCAAGGCCGCGCGCAAGAGCACCTGAAACACCTGCTTGGAGGCCAGTGGTCGGCTATGTGCCAGCGGGGCCGGACGTAGGATCATGGTGTGACGGACACCGCGTACGGCTGGCTCCCGGAACGCCACCTCGGCGTGGCCGCGACCCTGGCGCACGCGGACGAGCTGATCGGTCAGGTCAGTGACCTGCTGTTCGTCTATCAGACGCAATGCGGCGACGTCGTGCAGCTGAGCGAGGTCCGCGCGGGGTCGGTCAGCAAGACCACCGTGGTGGGCGTTACTCCGATCCCCCGCAAGGTGGCCCTCCTGACGGCCGACGCCCTGGTGGCGCTACGGGCCGCGTTGGAGCACACCTTGTTCGCCGAGGTCGAGTACCTCGACGGCTCCCCGCTGGAGGAGAGAGCGGCCCGGCTCGTCGAGATGCCCGCGGCCCACACCCTTGAGAACTTCCAGAAGTGGACCGCCAAGTCGCCTGCCCACCGACCGCCATCCTTGCGGGCGGGCAGTGAACTCGTGCGGCGCATCGACGGCTTGCAGCCCTACCACCGGCGACGTGACCCACAGGATCATCCCCTGGCCCTTCTGGCGTCGCACACCAACCACGCCAAGCACCGCACGCCCGCAGTCACCGCCGTGCGCATCGCGGCCATGTACCACGACGACCAGGTGCCACAGGGTTTGAGCGACCTGGCGCCGCGGCCAGAAGGGCCGCTGCGCGTGGGCGATGTCCTCGCCGAGACCCCCATCGGCACACAGTCCGGTGTCACGTTGTTCCCGATGATCGGGGTCAACCGGCCCGGCACCGCCGAGTGGCCCGTGCTGATGAACGAGCTCGGACACATCGCCGACTGGGTCCGCACCCAGGCCGTGCCGCGCCTGGTCACCGGAGCCGAACCTTCACAGCCGCCGCTGCCCGCCCGCTACGACATCAGCGTCGGCCACCCCGACGAACGCCACGCCCTCGTCGGGGGGCTGATGCTGCCGGCGGCCGAACGCCACCGGCAGCGGCTCAGCGCCGCCGCGGACCGCGCCAACCTGTCCGACCTGATCGGTGACATGCCCGGCGCCCCGGACCGCCAACACGTCACGGCGTGGCTGGACCACCTCACCGATGAACAAGTCCTCGAACGAGGGTTCACGCCGAACCCCACCAACGACCCGCACATCAACCGCAGCAACCTCGACCTGCTCCAACGCCTGATCGACGAGGCCTCCAGGTTCAGGCCCGACGAGCAGCAATGACGGCTCACCGTCTCGTTCTCGCGGAGACACCACAGCCTGGTGGGCTAAATCCCCTCCAGAGTGGGCCGCGTGCGAGGCGGGCGTTAGCCACACTGCGATGACGGATCCGCGCGCCAGATGCCTGGCGCGCGGATCGTCTTTCGTCAAGGACTGCGGCCCGGGCCCGTTGGGCGAGACCGGGCCGCATCGTTCAGGCCGCCAGGCCCAGCGTCGTGCCGGGGTCGGTGGCGCGCACCAGGTCGACATCGACGCCGATACGGGCCGCCACGAGGTGATAGCCCTGCTCGGTCGTCAAGTCGTAGGCGACGACGAGGCGCTGGGCGCGCAGCCGCTCCTTCCACGCGGCCAGGCGTGCGCCGGTGGGAGCGTCGAGCCGCTCGCCTGCGCGGCGACGGGCCTCGGCGTCCAGGAGGTCGCCCAGGAGGTGGTAGCGGTGCGCGCGGGCTTCGTCGTCGACGCCCGGATCGAGGGGCACGCCGGGCAGGGTGCCGAGGGTGTGCCGGGAGGTGACCAGCACCCGGTGCGCGGGATGACGCGGCAGCAGGTCTTCGACCTGACCGGCGCTGGAGGCGTTGTCCAGGACCAACAGCACCGGCCGCCCGCGCACGCCCAGGGCATCGAGGAGCTGGTGATAGACGGTGCCCTGCCCACCCGCGTCCGGCGGGATGTCAGCGCCGCCCACGCCGAGCACGCGTAGCGCCGGCCCGAACACCCCGGCCGCCTCGACGCGGCGTTCGGGGTCGTAGCCGTGCAGGTCGACCATGAACGCCCCGCCCGGAAACCACCGCCGGCCCGCCGCCTCGGCCGCGGCGTGCCGCGCGAGGGCGGTCTTACCGACCCCGCCACCGCCGAACGCACCGCCACCCCAGGCCCACCGACCCGCGGGTCAAGGCGGGCAAGCAGATCACGGACCTGCTCGTCGCGGCCGACGAACACCTCCGCGACCCGCGTCCCGCACGGCCGCCACCGGCACGACCACCGCCACCGGCGCCGCCTTCGTCTCTCCTTGCAGGTTGTTGACTTGGACGGTCACGGGAGCGTGAAAGGTCCCTGCGGCGCCGGCGGCAGACGCCGGGCCGGGTGCACCGGGAGCGGTCGGGGTCAGCCCGCTGCCGGCCGGGTCGGGGGGAGCCCCACCGCCTTCATCGTGACGTCGACCTTGTCGTTGAACGTGCCGGCCGCCCCGACATCACCGGCGACGTCCACGTTCGTGTCGCCGACCGTGACATGACCCGCGCCACGCGCGTCGACGAACTGGTACCGGCCGGCCCGGGTGCCTTCCGGATCGGTCACCGCCAGGATCTGACGCGCCACGGCCACCAGCGCCGGGTCGTCGAGCTCCGCACCGGTCAGAAGTTCTTCCAGCTCGGCCCGGGTCCGATCCGGCTCGGCCTCAAAAGCCTCCAACACCCGCTGGCCCCGGCCCCGTCCCAGCCACGCGGCCACCCCCGCCCGCAGGCCCTTCCACGCTTCGACGATCTCACCCTTGACCACATCACCCACACCAGCCGACGCACCCGCGGCCAACGCGGCGACAACCACTTCCACAGCGGACAACCCCCACCACCTCCAACCCCACATCCTCCCCCGACTACCGAGCCCGCCCGATCGACACATCGATCAGATAGACGACACCAGCCATCGAAGATCACAAAACGCTGATTCCTTCCCAGATGATTCGCCTACCCCGGGTACGCGCACCTGGTGCGGGCGGGCCGCACCAGCGGGTCGTCAGCGGTCCGGGCGGGCCAGCGGGAGTTCCGGGTCGATCACTCGGTCGCGGATCCGCTGCAGGAGCGTGGGCAGTCCGAGCGCCTAGTCGCGGTGGACATGGTCGAGGAGCCGTTCGGTTCCGCACACCGGGCAGGCGTCGACGTGCTCGACGTCGGCGGGCAGCAGCAGTCCGCAGTCGGCGCAGACCCGCAGGTGCTCGTCGTCGTGGCGGGTGAGCCAGGCGGTCTCGTCGAGGCGGCTGCGGGCCCGCCAGTCCAGCTGACCACGGTGCCGGTCGAGGACGTCGGCGCGGCAGTCGAGGTAGTTCTGCAGGAGCGCGTCTTGCACCGTGGCGTACGGCTCGGCCGGGCGGTCGAGCACCGCCAGGTCGCGGGCGAGCTGGCCGGTGGCGAGTTGGCGTGCGAGGGGCACGAGGTGTGGGTCGCCGAGTTCAGCGTGCCGGGAGTCTAAGGTACTTTTCGTTTTCCTTCGTGAGGCACATACCTAGGCGGCCACCGAGTTCGAATTGTGAACGGACCTCCTGCAACCTGGGTCTTCGAGCCCTGCATCAAGCGGTGGTCGCCGACGCGCCCAAAGGCCGTCTCACCTTTCCGACACCACACAGGCAACACCACCAGGAACCGGAGTGCTGCACGGCCGGGTACGGAAAAGCCCTGCCCAGACAGTCCCTGCAGATCCGGCCGTCGCGGAAGCACGGGCCGTTGGCGCAGCTCTGCCGGCAGTTGTGCACCACCGGCACGCCCAGCTTGTGCGCCGTCTTCACGACCCAGGGCGACGGCAGCCACCACTGTGGTGGCAGAATCTCCGCACGTTTGAACAAGCCAGGTGTGGCACAAATCCGCCAGGACACTTCGACCTGATGTTTCGTGACCCCTAGCGCCGACCAGTCCAGGGTCAAACGAGGGTCAAATGATCAAGGCCTGGCTTTCTGATCTACAGAAAACCAGGCCTGAACTGCTGAAATACTGTCGGGCTGACAGGATTTGAACCTGCGACCCCTTGACCCCCAGTCAAGTGCGCTACCAAGCTGCGCCACAGCCCGCTACCACCGCCCCGCACCAACCCCGGAGCAGCCGACATAGCGTAGCGCACCCCCCGACCGGCACGCTCGCGGGTATCCGCCCATCGCCCCACACCCCACACCACCGCCAGACAGACTCGGGCACGCCCCCGGCCACCGGCACGTGGCCACCCCAACCCTCCCGCCACCTCAGGCAGGCACAACCAGAAGCCCCGGGAGGCACCGCCCCAACAAACCCCAGCCGAACAGGGCCACCCGACCACCCGCCACAGATCCACCGACGGCAAGCTCAGCCACAACGAGCAGCGGGCCCGCAGGCAACCCGCACCCACGGACCCGCCCCCACACACCCGAGAAGAACCTACTTCTCGCCCTTCTTCTTCCGAGCCTTCACCGTCACATGGATCGGACTCCCGGGGAACCCGAAGTCCTCCCGCAGCCGCCGCTCCACATACCGCACATACCCGGCATCCAGCTGCCCGGACGTGAACAGCACGAACTTCGGCGGACACACCCCGGCCTGCGTGGCGAACAGGATCTTCGGCTGCTTCCCGCTCCGTACCGGGTGCGGGTTGGCCTGGGTCAGAGCGGTCACGAACTGGTTCAGCTGCCCGGTGGGGATCCGCTGCTCCCAGCTGTTCAACGCCACCCGCATGGCCGGAGCCAGCTTGTCGACGGCCCGCCCGGTCAGCGCCGAGATGTTGACCCGCTGCGCCCAGGGAATCCGCTTGAGCTCGCGCTCGACTTCCTTCTCCAGGTAGTACCGCCGGTCGTCATCGACCAGGTCCCACTTGTTGAACGCCATGACCAGGGCGCGTCCGGCCTCGGTGACCATGGTGAGCAGCCGCTGGTCCTGCTCGCTGATGATCTCGCTGGCCTCGAACAGCACCACGACGACCTCGGCGGCCTCGATGGCGGCGCTGGTGCGCAGGCTGGCGTAGTACTCGGTGCCGCTGGCCTGGCCGACCTTCTTGCGCAGCCCGGCGGTGTCGACGAGCTGCCAGATCTCGCCGTCGATCTCGACGAGGCTGTCGACGGGGTCGACGGTGGTTCCGGCGACGTCGTCGACGAGTGCCCTGTCCTCCTTCGACAGCTTGTTCAGCAGGCTGGACTTGCCGACGTTCGGCCGACCGACGAGTGCCACCCGTCGGGGCCCGCGCGGGGCCTCCTCGATGATCGCCGGGGGCTCGGGCAGCATCGACAGGATCTTGTCGAGCAGGTCCCCGGCGCCACGTCCGTGCAGCGCGGACACCGGGAACGGTTCCCCGAGACCGAGGCCCCACAGTCCGACGATGTCGGCCTCGATCCGGTCGTCGTCGGCCTTGTTGGCGACGAGGAGCACGGGCTTGCCGGTGCGGCGCAGCATCCGTACCGCGGCCTCGTCCACGTCGGTGGCTCCGACCCGGGCGTCGACGACGAACAGGATCGCGTCGGCGGTCTGGGTGGCGATCTCGGCCTGGGCGGCGATCCGGGCGGCGCGGTCCTTGGCGTCGGGCTCCCAGCCGCCGGTGTCCACGACGGTGAACCGGCGACCGGTCCACTGCGCGTCGTAGGCGATCCGGTCGCGGGTGACGCCGGGGATGTCCTCGACGACGGCCTGGCGGCGGCCGATGAGGCGGTTGACGAGGGTCGACTTGCCCACGTTGGGGCGGCCGACGACGGCGACGACGGGGGCGGGCGCGTGGACCTCGTCCTCGGCCACCCAGTCGCTCAGGTACTCGGTCACAGGTTCTCCCCCGCCAGCAGCTTCAGGAGCGCGGCCACGACCTCGTCGATGGACAGCGCGGTGGTGTCGAGCTCGACGGCGTCGTCGGCCATCCGCAGCGGGTCGGCCTTGCGGCCGGAGTCGTGCGCGTCGCGGCGGACCAGGTCGGCGGCCGTGGCGTGGTGGTCGGCGTCGGTCTCCTGGCTGCGGCGGCGGGCGCGTTCGGTGACGTCGGCGGTCAGGTACACCTTGAGGCGGGCGTCGGGGGCGACGGCGGTGCCGATGTCGCGGCCCTCGACGACGATGCCGCCGGCCGCGGCGATCAGGGTGCGCTGGGCGTCGACGAGCAGGGTGCGCACGCCGGGGACGGCGGCGACGGCCGACACGGCGGAGGTGACCTGGGGGCCCCGGATGGGGGCGTCGACCCCGACGCCGTCCACGCTGACGTGGGGGGCACGGGGGTCGGTGCCGATCTCGATCTGGGCGGCCTCGACGACCTTGAGGACACCGTCGGCGTCGTGCGGGTCGACGCCGGCCTGGAGCACTGCCCAGGTCGCGGCGCGGTACATGGCGCCGGTGTCGAGATAGGCGGCGTCCAGTGCCTCGGCGAGGCGACGGGAGACCGTCGACTTCCCCGAGCCGGACGGGCCGTCTACCGCGACGACCCCTTGAAACGTACTCAACGTGTGCTCCTATTTTTGGAATGACTCAACTGTCAATCATGCCCGGTGGGTGGAATCCAGGTTCGGGCAGCCCTTGATGGCGCGGCGCAGGTCTCCCCCCAGCGGGGCCGGAAACAGATAAAAGGCACACACGGCGCGCGGAAAGCTGCCCGAAAGGGCCGGTGACCTGGGGAAACCAGTCGGGAGACTCGTCCCGAAGGCCCATAGCCCATTCACAGGATTAAGAGTCATTCTCATGATATGCCCCTTTCCCCATCCTGGGCGGTCACGACGCGGCGCACGGGCCTCGTCGCCGGGATCCTCGCGGTCGTCACCCTGGTGGCGCTCGCGCTGCTGCCCGCCTCCGACGGTGCCGAGCCGCCCGCCCAGGCCGGCGGCACCGGGGCACCCGCCGCCGTCCCCCGCCCGGGGAGCACCGCGCCGCTTCCCGACAGCGCCGGCGTCGTCGTGGACCGCGAGGGCTGGAACTCCTGGACCCTGCTCGACCTCGACACCGGCGCACGCAAGGGCTCCGCGAACAGCGTCACCGAGACCAACAACACCGAGTCCATGGTCAAGATCTGGATCGGGGCGGACTACATCGCCGGGGCCGAGGCCGAGGGCCGCGCGCTCACCGACGAGGAGTGGGCCGAGATCAGCGCCATGATCCGGTACAGCGACGACGACGCCGCGGAGTCCCTGTGGGCAGCGCGGGGCGGCGACGCGGTCATCGAGCGCCTGATCGTCGAGTGCGGGCTGACCGGCACCGCCGTGTCCCCCGAGTGGTGGTCCTACACCCAGATCACGGCCGGCGACGCGGTCACCATGCTGCAGTGCGTGCTCAACAGGGCCAAGACCTCGACGGGTACCGCCAGGCTCGTCGCCGAGATGCGCACCGTCGACCCTTCCAACGCGTTCGGCATCCCCGAGGCGTTGCCGGCCGGGACCCCGGTGGCCGTCAAGAACGGCTGGACGCTCCAGGAGTCAGAAGACCTCTGGCACGTCAACTGCCTGGCCACCTGGGACCACTGGGCCCTGTCGGTCCTGACCTGGTACCCGGGGGAACTCGGTCAGGACTACGGCGCCGCCACCTGTGGCGACGTCACCCGACAGTTACTGCTCCACGGCCTTGAATAGCGCGGCGATCTCCGGCTGACCGAGCTTGCGGATCCGCCCGGACTTGGTGTCCCCGAGGTGGATCGGGCCGATCGAGACCCGCACCAGCCGGAACACCTCGTGCCCCATCTCGCCCAGCAGCCGGCGGACGATGTGCTTGCGCCCCTCGTGCAGGCTCAGCTCCACGAGCGTGCGGCCACCCGCGCTGGTGACGACCTTGAACGAGTCGGCCTTCGCGAGGCCGTCCTCCAGCTCGATCCCGGCCATGATCCGCTTCTTGAAACCCTGCGGGATCGAACCGGCGACCTCCGCCAGGTACGTCTTGGACACCTCGAACGACGGGTGCGTCAGCTTGTGCGCCAGGTCGCCGTCGTTGGTGAGCAGCAGCAGGCCCTCGGTCTCCGCGTCGAGCCGGCCCACGTGGTAGACCCGCTGCGCGAACCGGCCCACGTACTCCGCGAGGGAGATCCGGCCCTTCTCGTCGCTCATCGTCGACATCACGCCGAGCGGCTTGTTCATCGCCAGGTACACCAGGCGGGTGTCGGTAACCAGGCGCTCGCCGTCGACATAGATCTCGGCGGTCTCCGGGTCGGCCTTGTCGCCCAGCTTGGCGAGCTCGCCGTTGAGCATGACCCGACCCTCGGAGATCAGGTTCTCGCAGTCGCGCCGCGAACCGATCCCGGACGCCGCGAGGATCTTCTGGAGCCGCTCGGCCCCGGACATGTCCGCGATCGCCGTCTTGGCCCGGCCCGCCGAGTTGCCCCGCCCGGCCCGGGTGTCCGGACCGCCGATTCGACCGAGGGCGCTGATCGCGTCGCGCTGGGAGACCCCGTCGCGGCTGACCGCGCCCGGCTCCTCGCGGCGGCCCCGGGGCTTCGCGGCGGGCTTGAACGTGCCGGCCTTCGCGGCACCCGTCTTGCCGGGAGCGGGCTTGAAGCCCTTCACCGGCTTCGGGGCCTTCGCCGCCGCCGGCTTCGCGGTGCCGGCCCGGCCCGTAGCGGCCTTCCCGGTGCCCGTCTTGCCGGCGGCGGCACTGCCCGTGGCGGCCTTGCGCGGGGCGCCGGACGCGGGATTGGCGGACTTGCCGGTCGTGTTGCGTCGGGGGTTAGGACTGGTCATGGGCATCCGCCAAAGCTTCTATGTCGTCGGGCAGGTAAGGGGCGAGGGACGGCAGGTCCTCCGGGGAGTTGATGCCGAGCTTCTCGAGGAACAGGGTGGTCGTGCGGTACAGGTACGCGCCGGAGTCCGGTTCGCTGCCGCACTCCTCGACCAGTCCCCGGGTCAACAGGGTGCGCAACACCCCGTCACAGTTCACACCACGGATGGCGGAGATCCGCCCCCGGGTCACCGGTTGCTTGTAGGCGACCACCGCGAGGGTCTCCAACGCGGCCTGGGTCAGCTTCGTCTGCTGCCCGTCGAGCACGAACTTCTCCACGTACGGCGCGAAGTCCGCCCGGGTGTACAGCCGCCAGCCACCGGCCGCCCGGCGCAGCTCGAAACCGCGCCGCTCGGCCGCGTAGGAGGCCGCGAGCTCGACCAGCGTGTCGGTGATCAACTGGGTGGGCTGCTCCAGCACCTGGGCGAGGACGATGTCGGCGACCGGCTCGTCGATCACGAGAAGGATGGCCTCCAGCGCGGGCCGCAGCTCGACGGGGTCGAGGGTGGCGAACTCGGGATCGGCCTCGGTGACGGACGCGCCCTCGGGTCCGTCCTCGTCGTCCAGCTCGGCCAGGTCCCCGGCATCGGACTCGACGGCGAAACCCGGCCCGGGCACGTCGCTCAGTCCCAGCCCGTCAGCCTGCCCGACACCGGTCCCCGCATCGGAGGCGGAGGCGGTGGCACCAGTGCCGGTTCCCGCCTCGTCATCGACCGCAGCCGGGGAAGGGTCCTCCGGCGCCTCGGACTCGGGGCTGCGCGCCCACGGCGGCGTCCAGGCCGCCACACCCTCGGCGAACTCGCGCTCAGCTGGCGTCGTCACGCGCACTCCTCGATCGGTCCCCGAAAATCGCCGTCTCCCACCGGCTACCGGCGGCGGCGCGCGGCAGCTCCACGTCACCCTCGTCAGCCCCGGCCCCCGCGTGCGCACCGGACGTACCGCCGTCACCCGACGCGGCCACCCCGTCGGAGGAGGAGCCGATCGGAGCGTCCCAGCCGTCCGGGTCATCGCCGGCCGCAGCGTCCGCCGCGTACCCGTCGGGTGGTTCTTCGGTCTGGGTCTCGGCCGGGTCGTCGTCATCGTCATCCGGGTCCGACCCGTCCACCGGGGTGGCGACGTCCACGCCCGGCAGGGTCGACTCGCCCGGCATGCGGCGCACGAACTTCTTCTTCCGCGCCCGGGGGCCCTCGTCCTCCTCGACCGCGCCCTCGTACTCCTCCACCTCGATCTCCGCCACGTCCTGCCCGGCGATCCACCGCACGTTGAGCTCGCCGAGCGCCTGGACCTGGTCGAAGCCGATCAGGTTCTCCCGGTACAGCTCCAGCAGCGCCAGGAACCGCGCCACCACCTCGAGGGTGCTCTCGCAGTCGGCGGTCAGGACGCGGAAGCTCGCGGTGCCGACGCGCATCAGGTGGTCGCGGATCCAGGCGGCGTGCTCGCGGACGCTGACCTTGACGTTGTGCACGTGGGTGATCGACACGGTGGGCGGGATCTTGGGCGTCATGGCCCGGGCGGCGAGGCGGGCGAACCGCTCCGGGGTGATGCCGAGGATCAGCTCGGGCAGGGCCTGGGCGTACCGCTCCTCCAGGCCCACCGAGCGGGCGAACCGCTTGTCCCCGCCGACGATCAGCCCGGCGATGTGCGCGGCGGCCTGCTTGAACGCCCGATATTGCAGCAGCCGGGCGAACAGCAGGTCCCGGGCCTCCAGCAGCGCCAGGTCCTCCTCGTCCTCGACCTCGGCGGCGGGCAGCAGCCGGGCGCACTTGAGGTCGAGCAGGGTGGCGGCGATCAGGAGGAAGTCGCTGGCCTCATCGAGGTCCCATTTGTCACCCATCGCCCGGATATAGGCGATGAAGTCGTCCGTCACAGTGTGCAACGCGACCTCGGTGACGTCCAGCTTGTGCTTGCCGATCAGCTGGAGCAGCAGGTCGAACGGGCCCTCGAAGTTGGTGAGCTTGACCTGGAAGCCCGCATCAGGCGCGGTAGCTTGCTCGGTCACGGTCACCGCAAGATACTACCTGAGCGTTCGGCCGGGACAGACCGGATCAAAACCATCCCCCGTCGCGGTACGCCGACCACCCGCCGTCACCAGCACCCGCCCGGGTCTCGAACGGTGCCCACAGGAGCCCGACCCGGACGCCCGGCCCCGCGCGACAGTGCGGCGCGCCACCCGGCGTCAGCCCGCGCGCAGCGCCGCCAGCCGCAGCAGCCCCGCCACCGTGCTCGCCTCGTGCAGCTCCCCCGCCGCCAGCAACTCCGGCACGTCCCCCAGCGCGATCCACTCGATCTTCGCGGCCTCGTGCGGATCGACCGGCTCGCCGACCCGGGTGGCCTGATCGGTCCAGAACAGGTGGTGCACGCAGTCCGTCAGCCCGGCGCCGATGGTCACGGACAGCAGCGGCCGCAGGTCCACGGGCCGCCAGCCGGTCTCCTCCTCGGCCTCGCGGGCGGCGGTGTCCACCGGCTCCTCCCCGGCCTCGGCGACCCCGGCGGGCAGCTCCCAGCCCCAGGTGCCGGTGATGAACCGGTGCCGGAAGATCATGAGTACCCGGTCGCGGTCGTCGAGGATCGCCGTCGCCCCGATCGGGCGCTGCCGGAGCAGGTAGTGGTCGAGGTGCCGGCCGTCGGGGAGCTCCACGTCGGCGAGGTTGACCGTCAGCCACGGGTTCGCGTAGACGGTGCCCTCGCTGTGCACGACCCATTCCATGCGACGAACCCCCAGTTCACACTTCGACGGGTACCTGCTGGCAGCGTCTTTCAGGCGCCGGTGACCAGCACCGGGGCCAGGGCCGGCGCGGCCCGGGTCACCAGGACCTCGGTGATCTCGTGCCGGGCGACCCCGTGCACCGCGAACGGATCCGCCGCCACGATCTCCTCGACCTCGGCCAGCGACCCGGCCACCGCCAGGATCACGCCACCCGTGCGGGGCTCCTTGCGCCCGGAGGCGAGGAACACACCCGCGTCGTAGTGCCGGTCGAGCCAGGCCACGTGCTCGGCCAGCAGCGCGTCGACCCGCTCCAGCGGCACCAGGTACGTCAGGGACACCACGAACATGCCCCAACCCTATGCGAGCCGCAGCACCCGCTGATCCGCGCGCCCGGCGCCCGTCCGGCGGCCCGGCGCGGTGCGTACCCGGAGGGTGGGGTCAGCGGTCGGTCTGGGCGGAGATGACCTCGCGGGCGAGCTGGCGGTAGTTGCGCGCGCCCGCCGACGCCGGGTCGATCACCGTGATGGGCACGCCGGCCACGGTCGACTCGGGGAACTTGACGGTCTTGGTGATCACCGTCTGGTACACCTTGTCGCCGAAGGCCTCGACCACGCGCTGCAGGACCTGCCGGCAGTGCGTGGTGCGGCTGTCGTACATGGTCGCGAGGATGCCCTCGAGCTCCAGGTCGAAGTTGAGGCGCTCGCGGACCTTGTCCACGGTGTCCAGCAGCAGGGCCACCCCGCGGAGACTGAAGAACTCGCACTCCAGGGGTACCAGGACGCTGTGCGCCGCGGTCAGCGCGTTGATCGTGAGCAGGCCCAGGGAGGGCTGGCAGTCGATCAGGATGTAGTCGTAGTCCTTGAGGACGGGGCGTAACAGGCGGGCGAGGGTCATCTCGCGCGCGACCTCGTTGACCAGCTGGATCTCGGCCGCCGACAGGTCGATGTTGGCCGGCAGCAGGTGCAGCCCGTCGATGTTCGTCTTGTAGGTGACGTCGCCGATGCTGACGTCGTCCTGCATGAGGAGGTTGTAGACGGACAGCTCGAGGTCGTGCGGGTTGACCCCGAAGCCCACGGACAGGGCGCCCTGCGGGTCGAAGTCGACCATCAGCACCTTGCGCCCGTACTCGGCGAGGGCGGCGCCCAGGTTGATCGTCGTGGTCGTCTTGCCCACGCCGCCCTTCTGGTTGGCCATCGCGATGATGCGCGCGGGGCCGTGCCGGTCGAGAGGGTCGGGCTGCGGGATGGGGCGGCGGTCCAGCAGAGTGGCAGGGTCGACGGCGCCGAGTTCCGTGCCCAGGGTGGTGTCACCACCGAGGGAGCCCCAGTTGTCGCTGTCGTTCGCCATGCTCGTACGCCCTTCCCCAAATCGGCGCTGCCGGGGCAGCGGGGCGGACCTGCCCCGACTGTAACCCACCCTTGCGACGCGCCCATGTCTGCGCACTCCGGCGTGTCGTACGCCGAGCGTGCCCCGGACACGGTACTGGACAGATCAAGCGAGTGCTCGTGGATGCGCCGAGGCGTACACCTCGCGGAGCCGCTCCACGGTGACCAAAGTGTAGATCTGTGTGGTGGTCACGGAGGCGTGACCGAGAAGTTCCTGGACGACCCGGACATCGGCCCCGCCGTCGAGCAGGTGGGTGGCGTAGGAGTGCCGGAGCGTGTGGGGGCTGATATCGGAGGAGATTTCAGCTTTTTCCGCCGCCCTGCGCAGGATCGTCCACGCCGACTGCCTCGACAGTGGAGTCCCCCGGGCATTCAGGAAGAGTGTCGGATTTCCGCGTCCGGCCGCCGCGAGGGTCGGACGGCCCCGGACGAGGTAGGCCTCCAGGGCCCGGCGCGCGTACCCGCCGACGGGGACGAGCCGGGTCCGGCCGCCCTTGCCGTGCAGGGTCGCGACGCCCGCTGTCAGATCCACGTCATCCACGCAGGAGCCCACGATCTCGGAGATCCGGGCGCCGGTGCCGTAGAGGAGTTCGAGGAGCGCCCGGTCGCGCAGGCCCCGCGGGGTGTCGTCGCCGGCCGCCGCGAGGAGGCGTTCGACGTCGCCGACCGGGAGCGCCTTCGGCAGCCGCCGGGGGGTACCGGGCGGCTTGACGTCGCGGGCCGGGTCCACGGCGGACAGCCCGTCGCGCACGGCGAACCGGTGCAGGCCGCGCACGGCGCTCACAGTCCGGGCGGCGGAGGACGCCGACAGCTTCGGGTGCTCGGCGTCACCCTCGCGCAGCCGGGCCAGGAACTCGGTGATGTGCGCCTCGGCGACCTGGGCGAGGTCGGTGACCCCGACGGCGTCCAGATAGGCGGTGTAGCGGGTGAGGTCGCGCCGGTAGGACGACAGCGTGTTGGCGGCCAGGGCGCGCTCGACGGTGAGGTGGTCCAGATAGCCGGACACCGCCCGGGACAGTGCCCCGGGCGGTGTCGGTTCGATCATGCGACGAGGGTACGTCATCCGCCGTGCCCGCACGCCGTGCTCGCCGGACGGGGTGGGGATGACGCGCGCCCGGCCCGTCCGCCTCACCGGAGCGAGGTGGACGGGCCGGGCGCGTGGTGCCGGTACCCCGATGAGGTGGTTGATCTGGCTCTTAGGCCAGGGCGTCCTCGAGGGTGAGCAGGCTCATGCCGGTGGCCTCGGCGACCGGGCCGTAGGTGACGTGGCCGGCGTGGGTGTTGAGGCCCAGCGCGAGGGCGCGGTCGTCGCGGAGCGCCTGCTTCCAGCCCTTGTTGGCCAGCTCCACCGCGTAGGGCAGCGTGACGTTGGTCAGCGCGTAGGTGGAGGTGTGCGGCACCGAGCCGGGCATGTTGGCGACGCAGTAGAAGACCGAGTCGTGCACGCGGTAGACCGGGTCGGCGTGCGTGGTGGCCCGGGAGTCCTCGAAGCAGCCGCCCTGGTCGATGGAGATGTCGACGAGCACGGAGCCCGGCTTCATCCGGCTGACCAGCTCGTTGGAGATCAGGGTCGGGGCCTTGGCGCCCGGCACCAGCACGGCGCCGATGACCAGGTCGGCCTCCAGGACGGCCTTCTCGATCTCGAACGCGTTGGACGCGACGGTCTGCAGGTGACCGCGGTAGATCTCGTCGGCCTGGCGCAGCCGCGCGATGTTCTTGTCGAGGAGGGACACCTCGGCCTGCATGCCCAGCGCGATCGTCGCGGCGTGCTTGCCGGACACGCCGGCGCCGATGACGACGACCTTCGCCGCGTGCACGCCGGGGACGCCGCCCATCAGGACGCCGCGGCCGCCGGCCGGACGCATCAGGTGGTACGCGCCGACCTGCGGGGCCAGCCGGCCCGCGACCTCGGACATCGGGGCGAGCAGCGGCAGCGAGCCGTCGGGCAGCTCGACCGTCTCGTAGGCGATGCCGGTGACCTTCTGGGTCACGAGGGCGTCGGTGCACTCCTTGGAGGCGGCCAGGTGCAGGTACGTGAAGAGGACCTGCCCCTCGCGCATCCGGTGGTACTCCTCGGCGATGGGCTCCTTGACCTTGAGGATCAGGTCACCGGTGGCCCACACGTCGTCGGCGGTGGGCAGGATCGTGGCGCCCGCCCCCGTGTACTCCGCGTCCGTGATCGACGAACCGGCCCCGGCGCCCGCCTCGATGTACACCTCGTGCCCGTTGCGGACGAACTCGTGCACACCGGCGGGAGTGATAGCCACCCGGTACTCGTGGTTCTTGACCTCGCGCGGGATTCCGACCTTCACCTGACAGCCCCTTCGATCTTGGACACGGCGTCATTGCCGCCTGTAACTGCGGAGTCTAGGACGCAGGCGGCCCGGTAACCCGTGACAGACCGTAACCTTCTTGGGGTTGGGCTTGTCGATGTGTAGCCCTCGTCCAGATCAACTTCGCGGTTCCAGCATATCTTGAACAGATTTGTCGGATATTAGGTGAGCCCGTGCCCCCTGATATCACACGTACGGTGGAAGCGCCGACCGGAGAAATCCCCTAAGGTCATCCCCCGTGACCGTTCCTCCGTTCGGGGACGAGGACACATCACCACACACTTCGGTCGTCACGAGGTCACACTCAGTGACGACACCTGACCTCAAGGATTCACTGTGACTCAGCCCGCTGGCAAGGACAACACCCAGCTCTTCGGCATCCTCGGCATCGTCATCGGCCTGCTGTGCTGCTCGCCGGCCGGTATCGTTCTCGGCGTCCTGTCGATGAACCAGGCCAAGAAGAACGGCAACTCGCCGACCCTCGGCTACGTCGCCATCGGCGTCTCGGTCATCGGCCTCATCGGTGGCCTGATCTACGCCGTCTCCCGCTAGTCACACACGACGCCGGTGGCGGCGGTCCCTCCCGGGGCCGCCGCCACCGGCGTTTCCGCACCCAGGGCACGCGCACGCGCCACCCGCCCGCTCCCGCTGGTACAACAGTCGTGTGCGCACGAGGCAGCCCTACTGGCAGAACTACTGGTACGACCTGCGCCTGCGCGACGAGGGCGCCGCGTCGTTCGACCCGCTGGGACCCGGCTGGCCGCAGCGGATCCCGAACACGTGGCTGGCGACCCGGTCCGTGGTCGACTTCGCCACCCGGGTCCTCACCGACGCCGTGGACGAGCTCGACGACCTGCGCGGCGAGCTACGGATCCTCGTCTACACCGAGGCCACCCCCGGGCCGGACACCGAACCGGTACTGGTCCGCTCGATCGAGCTGCCGGGCCGGGCCCGGGGGCGCCACTGAGCGCGACACGGGGTCGTCACGCGGCCCCGGCGCGCCACTCCCCGACGCCCAGCCGGTACAGCACGTGCGGGCGGACCCGGCTGCCCTCCGGCACCATCGGGTGCTCGAAGTCCTCCGCCGGGTCCCGGCGCATCCCGAGCCGGCGCATCACGGCCATCGAGCGCTCGTTCGACCACGCCGTCATGGACACGATCTCGGCCAGCCCGCCCTCGGTGAACCCGAACGCCAGCGCCGCCCGGGCCGCCTCGGTCGCGTACCCGAAGCCCCAGCCGTGCCGGGCGAACCGCCAGCCCACCTCCACCGCCGGGGTGAACGGGGCGGCGAACGTCGCCGGTTGCAGGCCGGTGAAGCCGAGGAACTCCCCCGACTCCCGCAGCTGCACGGCCCACAGCCCGTAGCCGTTCGCGTCGAAGGCGCCCTCGATCCGGTCCACCATGGCGTCGCTGGTGGCCCGGTCCTGCACGGACGCGAAGTGTTCCATCACCTCCGGGTCGGCGTTGAGCGCCGCGAACGGGCCCCGGTCGTCATCCCGCCACCGCCGGAGCAGCAGCCGGTCGGTCGTCAGCTCAGGTCCACGCATCCGACCAGGCTAGCCCGGCGGCCACCGCGCGTGGGGTACCCGAGGGCCGCCCAGTCCTGGAAACCGCCGATCAGGTCGGTGGCGTCGAGCCCCAGCGCGCGCAGGCTCGCCGCGGCCAGGGAGGACGCGTACCCGCCGGAGCAGAACACGATCACCGGGCGCTCGTAGGACGCCTCCGGCAGCCGGGCGTCGCTCTGGGGGTCCAGGCGCCACTCCAGGACGTTGCGTTCGATGATCAGCGCGCCGGGGATGTGGCCCTCGGCGGCGCGCTGGGCCACCGGGCGGATGTCCACGAGCAGCGCGCCGCGTTCCACGGCGTCGGCGGTCGCGGCGGAGTCCAGGCGGCGCAGGTCGGTCCGCGCGGCCTCCAGCAGCTCGTCGATGCTCACCACGCCTCCCCCTCGCGGTCGACGCCGAGCACCCGCAGGCCGTCGCCGTCGAGCTCGTAGCGGGTCATGGTGGTCAGGCGCGGGGCGTAGACGTGCACGGACAGGGCCGGCTCGGTGCCGCGGTTGGTGAGGCGGTGCACGTGGTGCGGGCCGAAGTCGACCGTGGCGCCCCGGCTGTGCGACTCGACGGCGAACCGGCCGCCGTCGGGGTGCTGCTCGATCCGGCCGGACGTCGGGCCGTCCTCGGGCAGCTCCTCGGTCAGGGTGCCGGCTACCACCGCGAACGCGCCGGCCGCGCCGCCGTGGTCGTGCAGGTCCGTGCCCTGCCCGGGGCCCCAGGTGATCAGCCACACCTCGTGGTGCTCGTCGGCGGCGATCCGGGAGTACCAGCGCTGGTCGGGGTCGACGCGGGGTGTCACCGGCCAGGTGGCGGGGTCCGCCGCACAGGCGCGGGCGAGCTCCGCGAGGTCGAGTACCGATGTGCTCATCCACCTGCCCCTTTCCGCCGACGATCTCCGTACGAGAGAGAGTAACCCATAATCCCTACCGAAGAAGTAGGGAACTCTCGGAAAGAGGGAGGGCCCGGTCACTACCGGGCCCTCCCCCCACACGTCAGACCGCGCGCAACGGCTTCCAGTCCAGGTCCCGGGCGCGGGCCGCGGCCAGCACCCCCGCCAGGCACGCGCCGTTGGTGATCTCCCCCGACAGCGCCATCGCGCACGCCTCGTCCAGGTCGATCCAGTGCGTCGTCATCCCGGCCTCCTCGTCCGTGCGGACGTGCCGCTCGGACTCGGGCACGGCCGACAGGCCCCGGGCCAGGTACAACCGGATCCGCTCGTCCGAGCAGCCCGGGGACGGGTTCAGGTCGACCAGCAGCGCGTAGTTCGCCGCGACCAGGTCGGCCTCCTCCGCGAGCTCGCGGGCCGCCGCGTCCACCAGGGGCTCGCCGGGCACGTCGATCAGCCCGGCCGGCAGCTCCCAGAGCACCTTCGCGACCGGGTGCCGGTACTGGCGGACCAGGAGGACCCGGCCCTCCTCGTCCACGGCCACGACGCCGACCGCGCCGACGTGGCGCATGTAGTCACGCCGGGCCACCCCGCCGCCGGGCATCCGGACCTCGTCGGTGACGACGTCGAACATCCGGCCCTTGAAGTGCTCGACCTGACCCAGTACCTCGAAATCGGTCATTTCTTGCCCTTGGCCGCAGCCGGGGCGGCGACCGGTGCCGGGGCCTGGTAGGCCAGCGCCGCCGACACGAACGCCGTGAACAGCGGGTGCGACCGGGTCGGCCGGCTCTTGAGCTCCGGGTGCGCCTGGGTCGCGACGAAGAACGGGTGCAGCTCGCGGTCCAGCTCGACGAACTCGACCAGCTTGCCGTCCGGCGACGTGCCCGAGATGCGCAGGCCCGCCTTCTCCAGGGTGTCGCGGTAGGCGTTGTTCACCTCGTAGCGGTGCCGGTGCCGCTCGGACACCTCGGTGGTGCCGTACGCCTCGGCGACGAGGGAACCCTCGGTCAGCACCGCCGGGTACGCGCCCAGGCGCATCGTGCCGCCCAGGTCACCCTTGCCCGCGACGATGTCCTCCTGGTCTGCCATCGTGGAGATGATCGGGTCGGTGGCGTTCTCGTCGAACTCCAGCGAGTTGGCCCCGGCCAGGCCGGCGATGTCGCGGGCGACCTCGATGGACATGCACTGCAGCCCCAGGCACAGGCCCAGGGTCGGGACCCTGTTCTCCCGGGCGTAGCGGATCGCGCCGAGCTTGCCCTCGATGCCCCGGACCCCGAAACCACCCGGGATCAGGACGGCGTGCACGCCCGCCAGGGCCTTCTTCGCCCCCGCCGGGGTCTCGCAGTCATCCGAGGCCACCCAGCGCAGGTTCACCCGCGCGTAGTTGGCGAACCCGGCGGCCCGCACGGCCTCGGACACCGACAGGTACGCGTCCGGCAGGTCGATGTACTTACCGACGAGTGCCACCGTGACCTCGTGCTTCGGGTTGTGCACCCGGTCGAGGAGGTTGTCCCACGCCTTCCACTTCACGTCCCGGAACGACAGGTTGAGCCGGCGCACCACGTACGCGTCGAGGCCCTCCTTGTGCAGCACCTTCGGGATGTCGTAGATGCTCGGCGCGTCGGGGGCGGCGACGACCGCCTCCTGGTCCACGTCGCAGTACAGGCTGATCTTGTGCTTGAGCTTCTCCGGGATCTCCCGGTCGCTGCGGCACACGATCGCGTCCGGCTGGATACCGATGTTGCGCAGCTGCGCCACCGAGTGCTGGGTCGGCTTGGTCTTCAGCTCGCCCGACGGCGCCAGGTACGGCACCAGGGAGACGTGCAGGTAGAAGCAGTTGTCCCGGCCGATGTCGTGCCGGATCTGCCGGATCGCCTCCAGGAACGGCAGCGACTCGATGTCGCCGACCGTGCCGCCGACCTCGGTGATCACCACGTCGGGGGCCCTACCCGTCTCGTCCGGGTCGGCCATGGCCCGGATCCGGGCCTTGATCTCGTTGGTGATGTGCGGGATGACCTGGACGGTGTCGCCCAGGTACTCGCCGCGGCGCTCCTTGGCGATCACCTCGGAGTAGACCTGACCCGTGGTGACGTTCGCGCCACGGTAGAGGTCACGGTCCAGGAACCGCTCGTAGTGACCGATGTCGAGGTCGGTCTCCCCGCCGTCCTCGGTGACGAAGACCTCACCGTGCTGGAAGGGGTTCATCGTGCCGGGGTCGACGTTCAGGTACGGGTCCAGCTTCTGCATGACGACCCGCAGTCCGCGGGCGGTCAGGAGATTGCCGAGACTCGAGGCGGTGAGGCCCTTACCGAGCGAAGAGGCGACGCCCCCGGTGACGAAGATGTGCTTGGGCGTGCGAGCCGTAGCGGCCAAGACCTGCTCCCGTGGTCGTATCGGGCGCGGTTCGGATCCGCGCATCCCACGGGGTTTCAGCCTAGCAGTACCTCGCTGATCAGGGGCTGAGTGGTCGACGCTCGGCCGGATGGGGTATTTCCACCGGTTTAACGGCAGGTTGCTCGCCGGTGTGCGGCTCCTCGACGTGACGAACGACGCGCAACCCGGCCAACAGGAGCACCGGCACGACCGTCGCCGCCGCCGCGCCGGCCGCCATCACGCCCCCGCCGTCCAGGAGGCTGCCCAGGAGCGCGGCGGCCATCGCCCCGTACACGCCGCCCCGGACGGCCGGATGGAGCCCGTACACGCGTCTGAGGCCACCCCACGGGCGCAGCAGGACGAAGTAGCCGTACACCCCCGCCGCCAGCGCCAGCACCGTCAGCGGACTGGTGACGAACGCCACCACGTTCGCGCTGCCGAGCCGCTGGAAGATCACCTGGCCCTGGCCGGCCTCCGCGAGCAGCCGGCCCACGTTCCCGCGCTGCTCCGCCGGCCGCGACAGGTCCACCGCCACGAACAGCACCGTCACCACCGAGCCGGCCAGCACCGCCCCGGCCAGCCGGGAGAACGTCAACCAACCACCCCGGGCCAGCGCCGCCGCCACGCACACCCCGACCATCAGGGCCACCGCGCCACCCGGGTCCGAACCCAGCGGGGGTGCGCCGACCAGCAGTACCCCCGCCAGCCCCACGCCCAGCACCACCCACGCCCGCCGGCGGCGGGGCACCAGACGCTGCGCCAGACACGTCGCCCCCAGCAGCAGGCCGGCCGCGAACACGCCCAGCCCGATCGTGCCGATCCCCGCGTAACGGACCCCGGCCAGCGTCGAATAGCCCGCCACCCCGTTGAGCTGCAACCGCGAACCGGTGAGCACGTCCACCCCGACCACCGTCGCCGCGATCGCCGCGACCAGCGCCAACGGCCCCAACGGCCGCCGGCCCCACTTCGAGAACCACACCGCCGCCGTCAGCCCCGCCAGCACCACCAGGCCGATCGCCGCGAACCACCGGTCCGGGTTCGCCGTCCGCCACCACGGCACCAGGTCCGCGACCAACGCCGCCGGGATCGCCAACGCCGACGCCAGCAGCGCCACCTCCAGCACCCGCAGCAGCCCGGCGGGCGGGGGCGGCGACGGATGCCGGCGCCGGGTCCGCCGCAACCACCGCAGAATCGGCACCATCACCACCATGAGCAGCAGCTGCACGCCCACCAGCGTCAGGAAGAACCGGTCGGCGACCCGACGCTGGGCCCCCGCCTCCCGGTCCGCGTCATCGAGGTCGCGCACCGCGTCGGCCAACGCCGCCGGCCGGTCGTCCCCCGCGCGCGCCACCGGCTGCCCGATGAACAACGTCGCCGGCCGCGCCCGGCCCAGCATCCGCAGCACCGTCGGCGCCACGTCCACCAGCTGCAGGTAACCCGGCCGGTTCGTGCTCGGCGACACCAGCCAGCCACCACCGAAGCCCGGGCCGTCCACGATCGCCACGTGCAGCCGGGACGGGGCCTGGGTGTCGGCCACGCCCACCACCGTCACCAGGGACTTCGCCGGCCGGGCCGCCAGCACCTTCGCCGCCGTCGCGTCCACCCGGCGCGCCGCGGCCTGCCGTTCGGAGCCCTCACCGGCGACCGTGCCCGCGTCCACCACGGACAGCACGCACTGGGCCAGGGCCCGCTTCAGGTCGGCGGGCGGCTCCGCCGCGTACCGGTCCACCCGGCCCGCCGACCGCGCCATCGCCACCGCGGCCCCCGGCCCGATCGCCGTACTGCACCGCACCGACTCCGCCAACGCCCCCGGCCGCGCGCCCCACGGCCGGCCCGTGTTGTGCTCGTCCACCGCGATCTGGTCCGCCACGAACGCGCCCTCGCCCTGCGCCTCCAGCGGCACCGACCACGCCGGGCAGGCCGCCTTGTCCGGCGACAGCGGCGGCCGTTCGGCGAAGTTGCCCGCCCCCAGCGTCAGCCAGCCGTCCAACGGGCAGGTCAGCGACCGGGCCGACCGCGCCGACAACGCCCCGATGGAGCCGCCCTCCGCGAGCTTCCACAACGTGGGGGTGTCCGTCGGGTTCAGGTCGTCCCAGCGCAGGCCGGCGGCGCCGATCACGACGGCGTACTCGACCTCGGCGGGTTCGGCGACGGCCGGCGACGGCACACCGACCAGCACGCCCACGACGGCGAGCACGGTCAGCGCGAGCCGGCGCAACGGGCCGGAGGGTCGTGGCAGCGTCATCAGGAGCCGGTCAGCTCCCGGTAGCAGGCCTCGGCCTGCGCGACGGTGTCGGCCTCCGACGGCCAGGTCGCCGCCCGCACCCGACCGCGCTCCACCTGCCGCCCGGCCTTGTCCGCGTCCCCCAGCAGCCCCGTCACGGCCCGGTCGAGCGCGTCGACGTCCCCCGGCGCGATCAGGGTCGCCCCGTCACCGAGCAGCCCCGGCAGCCCGCCGACGTTCGTCGCCACCAGCGGCACCCCCGCCCGCAGCGCCTCCTGGGCGAACAGCTGCCGCGCCTCCCACACACTCGTCACGACGGCCAGGTCGGCCGCCGCGAGCAGGTCGGCCACATCGCCACGGTGCCCGAGCAGCGTCACCGGCGCGCCCGCCTCGGCGATGGCCGCGCGCAGTTCCGCCTCCGCCGGGCCGGAACCCGCGATCAGCACCCGGGTGTCGGGCCAGCGCCGGGCCGCCTCGATGAGCGTCCCGTACCCCTTCTGCGGGTGCAGCCGACCCACAGACAAGATCACATTCTTCTCCGGGTACTCCTTCCGCAGAGCAGTACCCTCCCCCACCGGCAACGGCGGCGCCCCCACCGGCGCGAGCCGCACATCGCGCCCGCCCAGCTCCAGCACCCGGGCCACCAGGTCGTCGGACACCCCTAGGGTCATGGTCGCCCGCCGGGCCACCACCCGCTCCAGGGCCGCCAGCACCTTCGCCTTCGGACCGGTCTTGTCCAGCACCTGGTTGTGCCACGACACCACCAGCGGCTTCGCCCCCGCCAACGCCGCGACCAGCCCGGCCCGCAGCCCGTGCGCGTGCACCACGTCCGGCCGCATCGCCCGCAGCTCCGCGCGCAGGTTCCACACCGCCACCGCGTCCTTCGGGTGCGGACCGGCCGAGATCTCCACCGGCCGGAACAGCGGGAACCCGAACCGCTCCCCGACGGCGCGCGGGCCGAACACGACCACGCGGTGGCCGGCGGCGGTGAGGCCTTCGACGAGGGAGGCGACGTGCTTGCCCACCCCGCCGGTACTGGTCGCGAGCACGAGCGCGATCTTCACGACGGACTTCTCCTCCGTGTTCGATGGGGACCTGATATCGGCCCGGGGTGGTACGGAGCCCCGCCGAACAGCATGCCCGGTCCGGACGCCTGTTCAGGTCCCGGGGTCACCCGACGCGCCCGGAACCCGGCCGACCCGGGACCCGGCGCGCCGCGAACCAGCAGCTCGGCCACCGGATCGCCGCAACGTCGACCGGCCGGGAGGAAACAGGTCGGGCACCCATTCCCCCGGCCAACGCACGCGTTCGTCCCGCCAGAATCCCCGACCCCGGTGAAGTCGTGCCGGCCCGGCAGGGGGCCCGAGCCGTCAGACCCCGGAGTGCTCCGCGTCCGACGCCGACCCGTCAGCGGTCCGCCGCGTACCGGCCGCACCCGCCTTCGCCGCACGGGTCCGCTTCGCAGCGCCCCGGGCCTGCTTCGGCGCGGCACCGACCGCGTCCGGACCAGCGGTCGCGTCCACCGGCTCCGACGCCGCGTCCGTGTCGACCGGCTCCGTCCTCGCCGTCGTCCCGACCGCCACGATCAGGTCCCCGGTCAACGACGCCCCGTCGTCGACCACCACGGTCTCCTCGACCACCGGATCCACCGCCGGCACGTCGGTGACCGGGCGGCGGCCCCACATGTCCACCGCGTTCAACGCCGGCGTCCGCGCGATCACCTTCGTGAAGCTGATCCGCTCGCTGGCCAGGGTCAGGCCGGCGATCCCCGCGAGCAGCACCCCCCGGGTCAACGGCCCGCTGCGCGCCGCGATGGCCAACCCCAGCAGGGCGCCCAGCGCGTTGGCCCCCGAGTCGCCGAGCATCACCCGCTCGTCCAGGTCGTCGGGCAGCAGCACCCCGGCCGCGCCGAGCGGACCGGCGACCAGGCCGGCGGCCGGCCCCACGGCCAGCGGCGCGCCGACCAGCAGCCCGACCTTCAACGCCCGACCGGGACGCAGGTCGAACAGGTTCACCAGGTTCGCCATACCGGCGATGACACCGGCGCCGAGAAGTACGTGCGCCGCGCCGCCCAGCTTCGAGCGGCGGGGCCCGACGCCACGGCCGGGACCGGTACCCCTCGACAACAGTGCGGACGCGGCCAGCCCCGCGACACCGATCCCGCCGATCTTGACCATGCCGCTGGTGACCCGGCCCTGCTTGAGGGCGGACAGATGACCCCGGAAGCCCTTCGTGGCCTTCTGGTCGGCGTCGACGCCCGCCATGTCGTCGTAGAGGCCGACGGCGCCCGCGCCCAGCCCCGCGGTCAGGGCGGCCACGGCCACCGGGGCGCTCGCCGCCCCCACCGCCGCGGTGGTGGCCGCCGCGACCGCGAGCGCGGGGCCGGAGGCCAGGCTCAGGGTGCGGCCGCGGTGGTTGGTCCGGTCGAGCCCGGGCCCGGCCGGGGAGGCCATCAGGGCGCGGAGCGTGGCCTGGGCCAGGACCGCTCCCGCCCCGGCCAGTGCCAGTCGTCCGGCGATCCGTCGCGCCCGCCCCATCGTGACCTCCCGGTGCTGTCGCTACTTCTTCTCGGTCTTCGGTGCGAGGCCGCTGGCCCCGCCCGCGATGCCGTAGTGCCCGGGATGGCCGGCGAGTTGTTCCACCAGAGCCATCACCGTCACGAGCTGCCCCACGGCACCGGACACATTGTCCACGGTGGAGACGGACTTCGACAGCGCCGGGTCGCCCCGCAGGACGCCGATCACGTTGCCGTCGCCGCTGGCGTTGGGGGCGGCCACCACGATCGGGGCCGGCTTGTCGAACTGTTCGGCCACGGCCACCACGGCGTCGTTGCGCTTGCTGGCCTCCCGGTCCGTGGACGGCGGGCCGCTGACCAGCACCACGGCCTCGGCCGTCTCGGTGATCTCCCCCGTGACGGTGAGGAACCGGTTGGTACTGAACGCCGCCAGAACCGTCGAGCGGGCCTCCTTCGGCACCACCGGGTTGTGGTCGAGCAGGACCGCCGCGAGCAGCGCCGCCGCCGACTCCGCCCCGTACGAGCTGGTCAGCGGGTCGGTGATCTCCTTCGGGAGCACCTTGCTGACCTGGTCGACGAGCAGCGGGTTCTTCGCCGGGTTCGTGAACTCGTCGGTGATCGAGATCCGGCCGGTGACCTTGGCCCCGGCGATCTCCAGCATCCGCCGTACCCCGTCGACCTGCTCGGTCTTCGCCCCGGAGATGTCGACGACCAGGACCCGCTTGCCGGCCAGCTTGCCGGTGAGCACGGTCGGGGCCAGCTCCTCGACGAACTGTTCCTGCTTCTTGAGCTCCTCCTCGAGGTGCCCGACCTGGTCGCGGAGGTTCTCGTTCTTCTTCGACAGGGAGTTGACCTGGTCGCTGAGCGAGTCGGCCACCGGACCGTTGAGCGCGGTGGTGCCGAGCACCAGACCGATCGCCAGAGCCAGGAAGACGGCGGTCATGGAGACCACGTGGTACCGGAAATTAATCAAGAGAACAGCCTCTGTACCGAGAAGATCAGGTTGTCCCACCACTCTGCCACGACGTTGAGGAACGTCCGGCCGACCGTGGACACGGCGAACGCGGCAGCCATGGCCGCGAGCGCGGAGAGAATGAGCAGCAGCAGGGAGGACGCGGAGATGTTCTGCCGGTACAGCCGGGAGACGCCCTTCGCGTCGACCAGCTTGCCCCCCACCTTCAGCCGGGTCAGGAACGTCGACGCCATGCCGCCGCGACCCTTGTCGAGGAACTCCACGAGCGTCGCGTGCGTACCCACGGCCACGATCAGGGTCGCGCCCTTCTCGTCGGCGAGCAGCATCGCGATGTCCTCGCTGGTCGCCGCCGCCGGGAACGTGATCGCCGGCACGTTGAGCCGCTCCACCCGGGCCATGCCGGGCGCCCGCCCGTCGGGGTAGGCGTGCACGACGACCTCCGCCCCGCAGCGCAGCACGTCGTCGGACACCGAGTCCATGTCCCCGATGATCATGTCGGGGGTGTAGCCGGCCTCGACCAGCGCGTCGGCCCCGCCGTCCACGCCGATCAGCACCGGCTTGAACTCGCGGATGTACGGCCGCAGCACGTCCAGGTCGGCCTTGTAGTCGTACCCGCGCACCACGATCAGGCAGTGCCGCCCGGACAGCTGGGTCGCCACGTCCGGCACGCCCATGCCGTCGAGCAGCAGGTGCCGCTCCTGACGCAGGTACTCCATCGTGTTGGCGGCGAACGCCTCCAACTGCACCGACAGCCCCTCGCGGGCCTCGGCCATCGCCCGGGCCACCGACTCGGTGTCGTGGCGCACCCCGACGGAGATCTTGTCCTCGCCGAGGAAGACGACGTTGTCCTCGATCCGGATCGTCGCACCCTCGCGCAGCCGCTGGAACGCGTCCTCGCCCAGGTCGTCGATCAGGGCGACCCCGGCGGCGATCAGCACCTCGGGGCCCAGGTTCGGATACCGGCCGGAGATCGACGGCTTCGCGTTGAGCACGGCGAGCACACCGGACTCCACCAGCGAGTCGGCGGCGACCCGGTCCAGGTCGACATGGTCAATGAGCGCGATGTCACCCGGGCGGAGCCGGCCCGCGAGCCGCTTCGTCCTACGGTCGAGTCGCACCGGTCCGGTAATCACGCCCGCCTCGACCGGACGGGTGCGCCGCAGCGTGGGTAGCCTCATTGAGACCCATCTTGGCACTTCAGGGCGACCGTTGCCGGCCGCGACATGCGCAGATGGGCGAAATCATCATGTATGCCTCACCCACCGTACGAGGACATCGCACCTACGTTAACGCAACGCGGCCAGCACCTGCCCGGCGCATCAACGCGAGCCCGCCGCAACGGCCCGCCCGGGCGGCCCGACACGGCCCGGGCAGAACGACCCGCCTCAGCCGGGACATCCCCGCATCGCCAGCAGGCAGTGACGACCCGCACGGTCGACACCACCAGAACACCCCCGAAACGCGACCAGGGCTCCCGCACCCGCCCACCGACCACGGCCAGGGTGTCTCCGCCTCTCGACTGCGACCAGGGACACGCCGTAACACCTCAGCGCAGCAGCGCCTTCTCCGCCGCCGCCACCGCCAGCAGCTCCTCCGCGTGCGCGATCCCCAGGTCGGAGTCCGGCATACCGGCCAGCATCCGGGCCAGCTCCCGGGCCCGCTCGCTGTCCTCCACCACCCGCACGCCACTCGTCGTGACCACGCCGCCCGTGTCCTTCGCCACCATCAGGTGCCGGTCCGCGAACGCCGCCACCTGCGGCAGGTGGGTGACCACCAGCACCTGGTGCCGGCTCGCCAACCGGGCCAGCCGCTTGCCGATCTCCACCGCCGCCCGGCCACCCACCCCCGCGTCGACCTCGTCGAACACCAAAGTCGGCGGCCCACCGGAACCGGCGAACACCACCTCGACCGCCAGCATCACCCGGGACAGCTCACCCCCGGACGCGCCCTTCTGCAACGGCAACGCCGGAGCGCCCGGGTGCGCCACCAGCCGCAGCTCCACCTCGTCCACCCCGTCGGAGGCCGCGCCCATCTCCGTACCGGCCACGACCAGGACCGCCTCGCCGCGACCCGCCGGCCGGGGCAGCACCACGACCTCGATCCGCGCGTGCGGCATCGCCAGCCCCGCCAGCTCCACCGTCACCGCCGCCGCGAACCGCCCGGCCGCCTCCGACCGCGCCGCCGACAACCGGCCCGCCAGCTCCGCCGCCTGTTCCCCGAGCCGGTCGCGCTCCTCGGCGAGGGCCGCCAACGCGTCGTCCGACACGTCCAGCTCCCCCAGCCGGGCCGCCGCCTTCTCCGCCCACGCCAGCACGCCGTCGATGTCCTCCGCGTACTTCCGCGTCAGCATCCGCAGCGCGTTGCGCCGCTCGTAGATCGCCGCCAACCGGGTCGGGTCCGCGTCGAGCAGCGACACGTACGTGCCCAGCTCGCCCGCCACGTCCCGCACCAGGGTGTGCGCCTCGGCCACCCGGGCCGCCAGCTCCGCCAACCGGGGATCGACCTCGGACTGGCCCTCCAGGGCGCGCAGCGCCTCACCCAGCATCGTGGCCGCGTCGAAGGACTCCACGTCCTCCGTACCCGTCAGGGCCATGTGCGCCGTCGTCGCCGCCGTCCGCAAACCCTCGGCATGCTCCAACCGCCGGCCCTCGACCAGCAGCTCCTCGTCCTCGCCGGGCTCCGGGGCCACGGCCGTCACCTCGGTCAGGCCCAGGCGCAGCAGATCCGCCTCCTGGGCGCGCTCGCGGGTCGACCGGCGCAGGTCCGCCAACTGCTCGTCGGCGCGCCGCCAGGCGGCGAACACCTCCCGGTACTCCGCGAGGAGCTTGTCGTGGTCGGCCCCCGCATACCGGTCCAGGGACGCGCGCTGCTCCGCCGGCCGCAGCAACCGCAGCTGGTCGGACTGGCCGTGCACCGCCACCACCTGCTCGCCGATCTCCCCGAGCAGCGTCGCCGGCACACTGCGCCCGCCGACGTGCGCCCGGGACCGGCCCTCGGCCGTCACCGACCGCGACAGCAGCAGACTGCCGTCGTCGTCACACTCGGAACCCGCGTCGGCCACCCGGGCCGCGACCGCCTTCGCGACCGCCCCGGTCAGGCGCAACCGTCCTTCCACGACGGCCCGGCCCGCGTCGGAACGCACCCGACCGGCGTCGGCCCGGCCACCCAGCAGCAGGCCGAGGCCCGCCACCACCATCGTCTTACCCGCCCCGGTCTCGCCGGTGATGACCGTCAGGCCCGCCGACAAGGGCAGCACGGCGTCGTGGATGACGCCCAGTCCGGTGATGCGAAGCTCCTCCAGCACACCGAGAACCCTAGCCCGTCGGTACGACAAAGAAGAATCAGTCCGCCCCACCAGCGGGAATCGCCCGGCCGACCCGGAGCATTCCGCCCACGCCGGCACCAGCTACCCCGGAACACGGGCACCGGGACGGCCGCGGACACCCGGCAGCTGGCCCGAAGAGCCGCCCGCGACGGCGACACCGACCGCCCGACGTCACCAGGACGCGCCGCCCCAGCCGGGCACCCGCCGTCCGGCGGGTCAGTGCTTGGCGTGCCCCGCGCCCCGCCACCCGTCCACCGGCAACCCGAACTTCGCCACCAGGCGGTCCGTGAACGACCCCGGCCGCAACCGCGCCACCCGCACCGGCAACGCACCCCGCCGCACCGTCACCTCACTGCCCGGCGGCAGGTCCCACACCCGCCGACCGTCGCAACACAACACAGCGAACGTGGTGTACGGCTCCACGCCGATCCCGATCGTCGACGTCGGCGCGACCACCAACGGCCGGCTGAACAGGGCGTGCGCGCTGATCGGGCACACGATGATCGCCTCCACGTCCGGCCACACGACCGGCCCGCCCGCCGACAGCGCGTACGCCGTCGAACCCGTCGGCGTGGCCACCACCATCCCGTCGCAGCCGTACCGCGACAGCGCCCGGCCCTCCACCGACAGCATGACCTCGAGCATCCGCGCGCGGTCGCCCTTCTCCACGCTGACCTCGTTGAGCGCCCAGGACTCGGCGATCACCTTCCCGTGCAGGCTCGCGGTGACGTCGATGGTCATCCGCTCGTCCACCGTGTACGACCGGGTCACCACGTCCTTGACCGCCTGGTCGATGTCCCCGATCTCGGCCTCCGCGAGGAAGCCCACCTTGCCCAGGTTGATCCCCATCAGTGGCGCGCCCACCGGCCGGGCCAGTTCCGCGCCCCGCAACAGGGTTCCGTCCCCGCCGAGCGCGAACACGATCTCCACCCCGTCGGCGGCCCCCGCGTCCGCCGGCACCGCGACCGTACCCGGCAGCTCCAGGTCCCCGGCCTCCTCGACCAGGACCCGGACCCGGAATCCGGCCGCGCCCAGGTCCTGCGCCACCGTCCGGGCGTGTTCGGTGTTGGTCCGTTTGCCGGTGTGCGTGACGAGCAGCGCTTCTCTCATGACTCCCCGCCCTCGATCGACCCCGAACCGTCCACGGACCCGTCGGCCGCGCCACCAGGCCCGCCGCCGGCCCCGGCACCAGAACCAGCCGCACCGGCCCCGGCCTCCTCCGGCCCGACCAGCCCCACGACCCGCGCCACCTCCTCCGGATCCACCGGAGGCGCCCCCCTACGCAACCACAGGAAGAACTCGATATTCCCCGAAGGCCCCGGCAGCGGACTCCGCCCGACCCCGGCCACCCCCAGCCCCAACGCGGCCGCCGACGCCGCGACGTCGAGCACCACCTCCGCGTGCAGCTTCGGGTCCCGCACCACACCGCCCGGGCCGACCCGGTCCTTGCCCACCTCGAACTGCGGCTTGACCATCGGCACCAGGTCGCCGTCGGGCAGGGTGCAGGCGGCCAGCGCCGGCAGTACCAGTCGCAGGGAGATGAAGGACAGGTCGGCGACCGTGAGGTCCACCTGCCCCCCGATGTCCTCCGGCGTCAGGGTCCGCACATTGGTCCGGTCGTGCACCTGCACCCGGTCGTCGGTGCGCAGCGCCCACACCAGCTGCCCGTACCCGACGTCCACGGCCACCACCCGGGCCGCCCCCGACCGCAGCAGCACGTCGGTGAACCCGCCCGTGGAGGCGCCCGCGTCCAGGCAGCGCTTCCCCTCGACCGTCAACGCCGGGAACGCCGCCAGGGCGCCGGCCAACTTGTGCCCGCCCCGCGAGGCGTACTCCACCCCGCCGCCCTCCAAAACCCGGATCGCGTCGGCCGGGTCCACGGACGTCGCCGGCTTGGTCGCCGCCCCGCCCCGCACCTCGACCCGACCGGCCGCCACCAGCTCGGCGGCGTGCTCCCGGGACCGGGCCAGGCCCCGGCGGACCAGCTCGGCGTCGAGCCGCGCGCGCCTGGCCATCAGCTCTCGTCGACGCTGGCGAGGGTGTCCTGCAGCGCCCGGTGCACGGCCTCGAACGCGGTGACCTGCTCGGCGAGCGGCTGGGTGGCCGCGTCGTCGAGCAGTGTCAACGCCTGGTCGACGCGCGCGTCACCCGTGCTCTCAGACATCGGCGGCAGCGGCCTTCTTCGCGACGGTCTTCCTGGCCACGGTCTTCTTGGCGACCTTCTTGGCCGGCGCGGCAGCGGAGCCGTTCGCAGCGGCAGACGCGGCCACCGGAGCCGGCCCGGCCTTCTTCGCCGCGGCCTTCGTCTCGGCGGACGGCTTCACCGCGGCCGGCTTCACCGGACCCGTCGCGGACTTCTTCGCGGCCGCCAGACCCGTCTTGGCAGCGGGCGCCTTCTTCGCGGCGGAAACCTTCTTCGCGGCCGGAGCCTTCTTCGCCACAGCGGCCTTCCTCACGGGAGCCGCGACCGGAGCAGCGGCCACCGGAGCCTCCGAAGCCGCGGCCCCGCCACCGGCCGTCGCCGCCCGCAACTTCCGCTCCAGCTCCTGCACCCGGTCGGTCAGCTCCGCGACCTCCTCGGCCGTCGCCAGCCCCACCCGGCCGAGGGCCCGGTCCAGCTCGTACCGGACCAGCTTCCCGACAGCCTCCCGGTTCGCCAGACTGGTGGAGATCAGCTCCTCCGCGACCGACTGGGCCGCACCGGCCTTCGCGCCACTCTCCGCGACAAGCTTCTTGGCGATCTTCGTCGCCTTCTTCTTGGACGCCTCGGTCAAGCCGAGCGCCAGTTCCAGGTACGCACGCACAGCATCCTGCACAGCGGCCACCTCCCTCAAGTCTCGGGTCATCACCCGCCACGCTACCGAAGAGTCATTCCGGTAGCGTCACCGATCGGTGAGTTGTCGGATCAAGGGGGGTTTCATGGCGACCGTGGACGAGTGCCGCGCGGCACTGGGGCGGCTCGACGCCAAGCTGGCGGCCAACGCGGAGAAGGTGGCGCAGAAGGTCGCGCTCGACCGCCCGATGGCCTGCACGATCAAGGACCTGGGGGTCTCGTTCCACTGCCGGCTGGCCGAGGGCCGGCTGCACGACATCGCCGACGGCGACGACCCGAACGCCAAGATCCGGCTCACCGCGACCAGCGACGACCTGATCGCCCTGGTCGACGGCGAGCTCCCGTTCGCCAGCGCCTGGGCCAGCAACCGGCTCTCGGTGAAGGCGAGCTTCACCGACCTGCTCAAACTCAGGACACTGCTCTAACGGGTACTGGAGAACAGCGCGCCCAGATCCTCGCCCACGTACGTCGGACGCTGATCTGCCGGCGCGCTCTCCACATCCGCCCGACCGTGCACCCCGGTCAGCACGAGCAGACTGTCGAAGCCGACCCGGTGCGCACCCGCGATATCGGTGTCCAGCCGGTCGCCGACGAACAGCGGCCGGCGGGCGCCCCGGGCCGCGGCGGCCGCGAGCAGCAGCGTCGGCTCGGGCTTGCCCACCACCACGTCCGGCCCCCGACCGAGAGCCGTGGCCAGCGCGGCGACCAGCGCGCCGTTGCCGGGCAGAGGTCCCCTCGGCGACGGCAGGGTGGCGTCGGTGTTCGTGGCCACCCACAGCGCGCCGCCCCGGATCGCCACGCTCGCCTCGGCCAGGTCGGTCCACCCGACCGTCAGCGCGTAGCCCTGCACGACCGCCTCGGCCAGTCCCGCCTCCAGGACGGGCACCAGGTCCACGGCCGCCACCTCGGCGCGCAGCGCCGCGGAACCCACGACCAGCACGGGGGTACCGGGCGGGAAGCGCTCCGCCAACAGCCGCGCCGCCGCCTGCGCCGAGGTGACGACCTCGTCCACGTCGGCGGCGACCCCGAGCCGGTTGAGGAGCGCGGCCACCTCGGCGGCCGCGCGCGACGCGTTGTTCGTCACGTACCCGACGGGCACCCCCGCCGCGCGCAGCCGGGCGATCGCCTCGGCCGCGCCCGGTACGGGCTGTTCCCCCAGGTACACGACGCCGTCCAGGTCCAGCAGGACGGCGTCGTACCCCTCCACCAGAGTCGTCACCGCGACTCGGGCTTCTTCACCTCATCCGTCGGGTCCGCGACCACCTCGGGGGCCAGGAACGGCGACGTGCTGGGCGGGCCGCTGGCGCGGGGAGCCTCCACGGGCTCCTCCTCCCCACCGGCGAACGGCTTCTGCGCGGAGACCTCGGCGACCGGCTTCTTCACCGCGGCCGGCGCCTCGACCTGCTCGGCGGCCTCCTCGTCGGCCTCCTCGTCGTCCCCGGCCCCGTCGGCGTCCTGGCCGGCGACGTCGTCGAGCTCGTCGTCGTCCTCGTCGGCCTCGTCCTCGTCGGAGCCCGCGACATCGTCGAGGTCCTCGTCGTCGGCGAGGAGCTCCTCCTGCTCGGCGATCTCCGCGTCGGACAGCGCCTCGGGGCCGTCCGGGTCGAAGTCGTCGTCCTCGTCGTCGTTCAGCTCGACCCCGTCGAGTTCGAGCAGCCGGTCGGCCGCGTCGGTCTCGCCCTCGGTGTCGGCCACCGCCGCCTTCGCGAACCACTCGTACGCCTGGTCCCGCTCGCCCGTGGCCAGCAGGATGTCCGCGTACGCGTACCGCAGCGGGCCCGCCTCCAGCGCGTCGTCCGCGCCGTCGAGCTCGGGCACCCGCAGCATCGCGAGCGCCGCGTCGGCCTGCTCCATGTCCAGCCGCGCGCCGGCCGCCACGATCAGCAGCTCGATCTGCTCGCTGCGGTCCAGCACCGACTGGTCGGTGTTGCGGTACAGGTCGATCGCGCGCTCCGGCCGGCCCTGGGCCCGCTCGCAGTCCGCGATCATCGCGATGTGCGTCTGCTTGCCACTCAACCGGTGGTACGTCCGCAGCTCGGCGATCGCCAACTGCCACTCCGCGCACAGGTACGCCGCGATGCCGACCGCCTCGCGCACCGCCGGGATCCGGGCGGCCAGCCGCCGGGCCACGAGGGCGTGCTCCAGCGCCTGCTTCGCGTCCACGTCCACCAGCTCGCCGGTGGCGACCAGACGGGCGGCGACGGCGTCGGCGAGCCCCTTGCCGAGCGACTTCAGCTCGTCGCGCACCTCGTCGTCGAGGTCCGCCGGGTCGATGCCCTCGGGCAACGGCAGCGTCTCCGCCTTGGGGCCGTCATCCCCGTCGTACCGGCGCTCGGTGCGCGGCACGGCACCCTGCGCGTTGTTGTACGCCGGACGGTCGCCAGCGGGCCGGTCGTCACGCCGCGGCGCCCGGTCGTCCCGGCTACCGAAGCCGCCACGGTCGCCGGTCGGACGACGGTCGTCGCCACCCCGGTACCCCGCACCGGCGGGCCGGTCACCGTCGCGACGCGGACGGTCGTCCCCGCCACGGAAGCCACGCTCGCCACCGGGGCCACTCGGGCGCCCACGGTCCTGGAACCCGGGCCGGTCGCCACTGGGACGGCCCTGGTAGCCGCCACGGTCGCCGCCACCGGTCGGCCGGTCACCGAAGTCCCGACGCGGACGGTCCTCGCGGTTGCCGAAGCCGCCGCGGTCCCCACCCGGCCGGTCACCCTCGCGGCGCGGACGGTCGTCCCCACCACGGAACGGCGGACGGTCACCCGTCGGCCGGCCCCGGTCCTGGAAGCCCGGACGGTCACCGCTCGGACGGCCCTGGTAGCCGCCACGGTCGCCGCCACCAGTCGGACGGTCGCCGAAGTCCCGACGCGGACGGTCATCACCGCCACGGAACGGGGGCCGGTCATCTCCACCCCGGAACGGCGGGCGGTCGCCACTGGGGCGCCCCCGGTCCTGGAAGCCGGGCCGGTCGCCGCTGGGGCGCCCCCGGTCCTGCCAACCCGGACGGTCCCCACCCTGGCCGCCGCTGGGGCGCCCACGGTCCTGGAACCCGGGACGGTCGCCACTGGGACGACCCTGGTAGCCGCCACCGGAGGGCCGGTCACCGAAGTCCCGACGCGGACGGTCGTCCCCGCCACGGAACGGCGGACGGTCCCCACCCGGACGGTCGTCCCGGCGCGGCCGGTCATCGCCCCCCCGGAACGGCGGACGGTCACCCGTCGGCCGGCCCCGGTCCTGGAAGCCCGGACGGTCACCGCTCGGACGGCCCTGGTAGCCGCCACCGGAGGGCCGGTCACCAAAGTCACGACGGGGCCGGTCGTCCCCACCCCGGAACGGCGGACGGTCACCGGTCGGCCGGTCACCGAAGTCACGACGCGGACGGTCATCGCCGCCACGGAACGGCGGGCGGTCGCCGCTGGGGCGTCCCCGGTCCTGGAAGCCGGGCCGGTCGCCGCTCGGGCGCCCACGGTCCTGCCAACCCGGACGGTCCCCACCCTGCTGACCACCACGGAACCCGCCACCGGTCGGCCGGTCGCCGTCCCGACGCGGACGGTCGTCCCCACCACGGAACGGCGGACGGTCCCCACTGGGGCGCCCACGGTCCTGGAAGCCGGGCCGGTCGCCACTGGGACGGCCCTGGTAGCCGCCACCGGAGGGCCGGTCACCGAAGTCACGACGCGGACGGTCATCGCCCCCACGGAACGGCGGACGGTCGTCTCCACCGCGGAACGGCGGACGGTCCCCACTCGGGCGTCCCCGGTCCTGGAAGCCAGGCCGGTCGCCACTGGGGCGCCCACGATCCTGCCAACCCGGACGGTCCCCACCCTGCTGACCGCCACGGAAGCCACCGCCAGTGGGCCGGTCACCGGAATCACGACGCGGACGGTCATCGCCGCCACGGAACGGCGGACGGTCCCCACCCTGGCTCGGACGGCCACGGTCCTGCCACCCCGGGCGGTCACCGGCCGGCGGGCGGGACTGGTGCCCACCGGAGCTGCCGTGCTCGAAACGGCCACCGCCGCCGTCGCGGCGCTCCGGGCGTCCGCCCCCGGTCCTGTCGGGTCGGCCAGCGGCCCCACCCCGTCGGTCATTGCCGCGATCGTCGCGTTGGTTCGGAGACTCGGAGCTCACTGGTATGTCCTTCCCGACGCGGTTCGCGTCGACCTGCGTATCCACCTCAGCCGCCCGCGGGCGGCTCCGTGGCAGTCACTGTTCACTTGCCAATCCAGTGAACAACCCTACCTGGCCTGCATCGATCGCCAGGTGAGCTGTCCAGAAACGCCAACAGGGGCTGCCCGAAGGCAGCCCCTGTTGGGAAAAATTGTCCGGCGGCGTCCTACTCTCCCACCCCGTCCCCAGGGCAGTACCATCGGCGCTGAAGGGCTTAGCTTCCGGGTTCGGAATGTGACCGGGCGTTTCCCCTTCGCTATGACCGCCGTAACTCTCTCAGAACAACAGCACCCGCACTGTTCTCATCCGGGGATGAGAATGGTGGGTGTTGTTTTCTGTGAACCGTATAGTGGACGCGACATTACTTTAGGAATGTTGGTGGTGAAGTCCTCGGCCTATTAGTACCAGTCAACTGAACCCGTTACCGGGCTTACATTTCTGGCCTATCAACCCAGTCGTCTAGCTGGGGGCCTTAACCCTCTAGGGGTGGGATACCTCATCTTGAAGCAGGCTTCCCGCTTAGA
>NZ_JAQZSH010000003.1:0-190450 GCF_053902585.1 Longispora urticae | reverse complement strand
TTCGCCGCTCGAGTACCCCGAAGGGCCTTTCCGCTCGACTTGCATGTGTTAAGCACGCCGCCAGCGTTCGTCCTGAGCCAGGATCAAACTCTCCAATAAGGTTTGTTCAAACCCTGGCAAGGAACATAGCTGGCAAAAAAAATCTTTGCCGCTGTTGTCCATTACCAAAGGAATCCACATCAAACACCAGAACCAAAGTCCCAGTGCCGACGGGGTAAATCATAATTGGCACTAACTTTCCGACACCCTGTTGAGTTCTCAAAGAACAAACACACACCACTCAGCAGTCTTTCAACCGCCCTGGGGGTTTTTGTTTCGTGCGATTCTTACTTTCGAAACCCTATCACGTTCGCTCCCGGCTAGTTCTTGCGAACCCCGCCCGGGGCAACCGCTCTAGCTTACCTGGCTTGGTCTTCCGTGTCAACCGGATGTTTCCGATCTTCACTCTGACCTCACCCGCCCGCCGCCAACCCCCGGTTCGCACCGGCTGATCTTCGTTGGACTTGCCCCAGACCGACCAACCGCTCTCGCGGTCTTGCCCGGCTCCCTGGCGCCTTGGAGAACTCTACCCGGTCGGTTTCAGCGGCTCGCACCGCCCCCACCCGGTTGCCCGGTCCCGTTGCTCCCCGGTGTCTTTCGTTCCGGTTTGCCCCGTTCCTCGCTGGCAGAGAGAAATTTACGGCAACGTCCGAGCGAAGGTCAAATCGGGGGTCGGTGTCCCGGCTCACCCATGCTCTGAGCTGCAAAAAGGGGCCGACGCGATGCGCCGACCCCTGCATGCGTACCCCTAGAGGGCTTTTTGGACCCAGCCGTGGGGGTCCTCCGCCCGGCCCTGCTGGATGTCGAGGAGCTGGGCGCGGAGCTTCAGGGTCACCTCGCCCGGGGTCCCGTCGCCGACGGAGAACTCGCCCGCGGCCGAGCGCAGGGTGCCGACCGGGGTCACCACCGCCGCGGTGCCGCACGCGAAGACCTCGCGCAACCGGCCGTTGCCGGCGTCCGCCCGCCACTCCTCCACCGAGTAGGGGCGTTCGACCACCTGGTGGCCGGCGTCGCGGGCCAGCTGGATGATCGAGTCCCGGGTGATGCCGGGCAGGATCGTGCCCGTGAGCGGGGGCGTGACGAGGGTGCCGTCGTCGTACACGAAGAAGATGTTCATGCCGCCGAGCTCGTCCACGTACTTGCGTTCCGTGGTGTCGAGGAAGACGACCTGGTCGCAGCCCTCCCGGATGGCCTCGGCCTGGGCGACCAGCGAGGTGGCGTAGTTGCCGCCGCACTTGGCCGCGCCGGTGCCGCCGGGGGCCGCCCGGGTGTACTCCTCCGAGATCCAGAGTTTGATCGGGGTGGGGCCGCCCTTGAAGTAGGCGCCGACCGGGCAGGCGATCACGCCGAACAGGTACTCCGCGGAGGGGCGGACGCCCAGGAAGACCTCGGACGCGATCATGTACGGCCGCAGGTACAGGCTGGACTCCGCCTGGCCCGGGATCCACTTCTCGTCGACCGTGACCAGTTCCCGGACCGCCCCGAGGAACAGCTCCTCCGGGATCTCCGGCATGGCCATCCGGCGGGCCGAGTCCCGGAACCGGCGCGCGTTGGCGTCGGGCCGGAACAGGGTCACCCCGCCGCCTGCGGACCGGTAGGCCTTCATGCCCTCGAAGATCTCCTGCGCGTAGTGCAGGACGGCGGTCGCCGGGGACATCGGGATGGGGCCGAACGGCTCCACCCGGGCGTCGTACCACCCCTTGGAGTCGGCGTAGCGCACCGTGACCATGTGCTCGGTGAATACCTTCCCGAACCCGGGATTGACGAGCAGGGCCTCGCGCTCCGCGTCCGAGACGGGAGTCTGTGCGAGGTTCCGCTGGAAGCCAAGGATGTCACCGCCGGTCATGGCGTGTACCTCCGGTCGTTCGATGGGGGCTTAACGAGGGTTAGGCTACCCGCTCCGCTACCCGGTCACCCACCGCGGACGTGCTCAGAGTGCCGCCCGGGATGCGCGTCGCCAGCTCCTCGGCGACCGCGGCGGTCACCCGGGCCGCCTCGTCGGCATGTCCGAGATGCTCCAGGAGGAGCGAGACCGACATGATCGCGGCGATCGGGTCGGCGATCCCCTGGCCGGCGATGTCGGGCGCGGAGCCGTGCACGGGCTCGAACATCGACGGGTACGTGCCGTCCGGGTTGACGCAGCCGCTGGCCGCGAGCCCGATGCCCCCGGTGACGGCGGCCGCGATGTCGGTGAGGATGTCGCCGAACAGGTTGTCGGTGACGACCACGTCGTAGTGCTGGGGGCGGGTCACCAGGAACATCGCGGCGGCGTCCACGTGCTGGTACTCCGTCTCGACGCCCGGGAACTCGGCCGCGACCGCGTCGAACGTCCGGGTCCACAGGCCGCCCGCGTTGACCAGCACGTTGCTCTTGTGCACCAGGGTCAGCTTCTTGCGGTCGCGCTTCGTGGCCCGGGTGAAGGCGTCGCGGATGACCCGCTCGACCCCGTGCCGGGTGTTGAGGCTCTCCTCGGTGGCGACCTCGGCCGGCGTCCCCTTGTGCAGGGTGCCGCCGGCGCCCGCGTACAGGCCCTCGGTGCCCTCGCGGACCACCACGAAGTCGATCTCGCCGGGCTTGACGCCGGCCAGGGGGCTCGTGGTGCCGGGCCAGAGGCGGGACGGGCGCAGGTTCACGTACTGGTCGAAGTCGAAGCGGAGCTTCAGGAGCAGGCCGCGCTCCAGGATGCCGGGGGGCAGGTTCGGGTCGCCGGGGCGGCCGCCGACCGCGCCGAGCAGGATCGCGTCGTGGGTGGCCAGTTCGGCCTGCACGCTCGGGGGGAGGACCTCGCCGGTGCGGAGGTAGCGTTCGGCGCCCAGGTCGTACTCCGTGGCCTCGGTGCCCGGGAGCACCGCGTCGAGCACCTTGCGGGCCTCCGCGATCACCTCGCCGCCGATACCGTCGCCCGGGATAACCGCGATGCGCGCCACGCCAACCTCCTTGATGGGTACCTTTGCGGCCACGCTACCCGGGTTCCCATTTTCTGGCCGGCTGCTCCCAGCATGTGGACTGGTGCCCCGCGGGGGCGGCCGGAGGCGCGGACTCACAGGGGGCATGGGCTGGCCGGACGGTGGGAAACCCGGGTTGGGTGCTGCGCGGCGGTCACCGGGACGGCGAAAGGCGGGGCACCCGGATGGGTACCCCGCCGATGGTGTCGCTCGTGCTCTTTAGGCCTCGGTGAGGTCCACCGTGCAGGCGCTGCTCGCGCCCACGACGGCCGCCGCCGAGCTGAGCAGTTCGCCGTGCACCGGGGAGTCGACCGCCAGGGCCATCAGCGCGTCGCCGCCGGCGCTCAGGCGGGCCACCTGCATGCCGGCGATGTTCACGCCCGCCTCGCCCAGCAGGCCACCGATCGCGCCGACGATGCCGGGACGGTCGGCGTAGCGGAAGAGGACGACGTTGCCCTCGGCCGGCACGTCCAGGTCGAAGCCGTCGACCTCGGTCAGCTTGGCGACCTCGCGCGGGCCGGCCGTCAGGGTGCCCGACACGCTCACGGTGCGGCCGTCCGGCAGGGCGCCGCGCAGGGTGAGCAGGTTCTGGTACTCCGGGCTGTCCTCGAACGTCGCGAGCGTGATCTCCACGCCGCGCTCCTTGGCGAGCAGCGGGGCGTTGACGTAGGTGACCTGGTCGGCCACCACGTCGGCGAACAGGCCCTTGCTCGCGGCGAGCTGGAGCACCGACACGTCGTGCGCGGCCACGTCGCCGCGGACCTCGACGACCACGTTGGCCGCGAGGCCGCCGGCCACCGCCGTGTACACCCGGCCGAGCTTCTCGGCGAGCGGCAGCAGCGGACGGATCTCCTCGTGCACCACGCCGCCGACCTGCACGTTCACCGCGTCGGGCACGAACTCGCCCTGCAACGCCAGCTTCACGCTCTTCGCGACCGCGAGGCCGGCCTTGTCCTGGGCCTCCACGGTCGAGGCGCCCAGGTGCGGCACCGCGACGACGTTCTCGAAGGCGAACAGCGGCGAGTCGGTGCACGGCTCCTTGACGAACACGTCGAGGCCGGCGCCGCCGACGTGGCCGCTGGCGAGCGCGTCGGCCAGGGCCTGCTCGTCGATGAGGCCGCCGCGGGCCGCGTTGACGATCCGGACGCCCTTCTTGGTCTTCGCCAGCTCCTTGGCGCCGATCAGGCCCACGGTCTCCGGGGTCTTCGGCAGGTGGATCGAGATGAAGTCCGCCTCGGTCAGCAGCTCGTCGAGGGTGACCAGCCTGACGCCCAGCTGCGCGGCGCGGGCCGGCTGCAGGTAGGGGTCGTACGCGATCAGCTTGACGCCGAACGCGGCCATCCGCTGGGCGAACAGCACGCCGATCCGGCCCAGGCCGACCACGCCGACGGTCTTCTCGAAGATCTCGACACCGGTGTACTTCGACCGCTTCCACTGGCCCTGCTTCAGCGCCGACGCCGCCGGGACCGTGTGCCGGGACACCGCGAGCAGCAGCGCGACGGCCTGCTCGGCGGCGGACACGATGTTCGAGGTCGGCGCGTTGACGACCATGACGCCCTTGGCGGTGGCCGCCGGCACGTCGACGTTGTCCAGGCCGACGCCGGCCCGGGCCACGATGGCCAGCTTCGTGCCGGCCGCGATGGCCTCGGCGTCGATCTGGGTGGCGCTGCGGATCAGCACGGCGTCGGCGTCGGCGAGCGCGGCCAGCAGGGCCGGGCGGTCGGTGCCGTCGACGTGGCGGACCTCGAAGTCGTCGGCGAGCACGGCCAGCGCGGCCGGGGCCAGTTCTTCGGCGATGAGAACGACGGGAAGCGTGGTGGGAAGGTTCATGCGATCCTCAAGGAGTCTGTGAAGTGGCGGCGGCGGGAACGCCACGCTGCGCTCCGCGTCCAGGTCCATCGTGTGGCCTGGCCTTCCGCTCCCGATCCTACGGGGTGGGATGGGTCACCCGTCCAGGGGTGCGCTTTGCGACATTCGATACACCTCGGCCGAACGATCATTCAGTATCCATTGACCGTTCACGATCTTTTGGTTAAGAATCCTTACTGTGCTTCCCCCTCTCCCCCAGGAGCCACAGTGAAGAAGATCCTCGCCGGTGCCGTCGTCGTCGCGGCCACGTCCCTGTCCCTGCTCGGCGTCACCGGCGGCCCCGCCGCGGCCGCCGGGACCTGCACGAAGAACATCAACGGCTCCAACGTGGGTACGGCCACCTGCACCGGCCTCGCGCCGGGCACCCGCTGGCGGTACGTCGTGGAGTGCTACCCGAACAGCACGCCCGGCGGGTACGCCGCCTGGGGCACCATCGTCACCGGCGACGGCACCTCGGTCGCCACGTGTCGGACCGACCAGCGCGCGCTCGACGGCGGCATCTTCCTGGCGTGATCCGGCTCTTGATCCAACGCTGGTGGCCCGCTGAGGGCGGCGCCGGCAAACGAAAGAGACACCCGCTAGGGCAGCGCCCTGCGGGTGTCTCTTTCGTGCGGTCCAGCGTCGTTCTCAGCGGGTCTGTCTACGCCGTCTCGGTGATGGGGTTGTCGACCCAGCTCATCATGCCGCGCAGCTTCTTACCGACCACCTCGATCGGGTGGTTGGCGTTCTCCTCGCGGAGCTTCGCGTAGTTCGCCCGGCCGGCCTCGTCCTCCGCGACCCACTCGGCCGCGAACCGGCCGTCCTGGATCTCGGCGAGGATCTTCTTCATCTCGTCCTTGGAGACGCTGCTGACGGCGCGCGGGCCCCGGGTGTAGCCGCCGTACTCCGCGGTGTCGGAGACCGAGTAGTTCATCTTCGACAGGCCGCCCTCGTACAGCAGGTCGACGATGAGCTTCAGCTCGTGCAGGCACTCGAAGTACGCGACCTCGGGGGCGTAGCCGGCCTCGGTGAGCACCTCGAAACCATTCTTGACCAGGTCCGCCACGCCGCCGCAGAGCACGGCCTGCTCGCCGAACAGGTCGGTCTCGGTCTCCTCCGTGAACGTGGTCTCGATGACGCCCGCGCGGGTGCCGCCGATGCCCTTGGCGTACGCGAGGGCGAGCGCCTTGGCGGTACCCGTCGGGTCCTGCTCGACCGCGATCAGGCACGGCACGCCCTTGCCGTCCACGAACTGGCGGCGGACCAGGTGACCCGGGCCCTTCGGCGCGATCATGATGACGTCGACGTCGGCCGGCGGCTTGATCAGGTCGTACCGGATGTTGAGGCCGTGGCCGAACGCCAGCGCCTTGCCGGCGGTCAGGTTCGGGGCGATGTCGTTCGCGTAGATCGAGCGCTGCGCGGTGTCCGGCGCGAGCACCATGATCACGTCGGCCTCGCGGGCCGCCTCGAACGGGGTGACGACCCGCAGGCCCTGCTCCTCCGCCTTCGGCCGGCTCTTGGAGCCCTCCGGGAGCCCGACCCGGACGTCGACGCCGGAGTCGCGCAGGGAGAGGGCGTGCGCGTGGCCCTGGCTGCCGTAGCCGAGGACGGCCACCTTCTTGCCCTGGATGAGGGAGAGGTCGGCGTCGTTGTCGTAGTACACGTTGACCATGGATCTGTGCCTTTCAATGGTGGGACCCGCAGAGGACGAAGACGGGCCAAGACGCTGAGATCAGGAACCGGAACGAGGACTTAGGCGACCGAACGGAGGGTGGAGCCGCTGGTGATGGACTTCGCGCCGCGGCCGACCGCGACCAGGCCCGACTGGACCATCTCCTTGATGCCGAACGGCTCGAGCATCCGGAGCAGCGCTTCGAGCTTCTCCTTCGTGCCCGTGGCCTCGATGATCACGGCGTCGGGTGAGACGTCGACGACCTTCGCCCGGAACAGGGTCACTGTCTCCAGGACGTGCGAACGGCTGGTCAGGTCGGCCCGGACCTTGACCAGGAGCAGTTCGCGCTGGACGGAGCCGGTGGGCTCCAGTTCCACGATCTTGAGCACGTTGATCAGCTTGTTGAGCTGCTTCGTGACCTGCTCGAGGGGCTGTTCCGCGGCGTCGACGACCAGCGTGATCCGGGAGATGCCCGGCTGCTCGGTCTCGCCCACCGCGAGGGAGTCGATGTTGAAGCCGCGCCGGGAGAACAGGGCCGCGACCCGGGCGAGGACGCCGGGCTTGTTCTCCACCAGGACGGACAGGGTGTGCTTGCTCATCACAGGTCATCCTCGTCGAAGGCGGGGCGCACGCCGCGGGCGAACAGGATCTCGTCGTTGCTCGTGCCCGCGGGCACCATCGGCCAGACCATCGCGTCCTTGCCGACCACGAAGTCGATCACCACCGGGCGGTCGTTGATCTCCATCGCCTGCTTGATCACGGCGTCGACGTCGTCCGCCGACTCGCAGCGCAGGCCCACGCAGCCCAGCGCCTCGCCCAGCTTCACGAAGTCGGGGACCCGGGGCTTGTCCTCGGAGTGGTGCGTACCGAGGCCGGTGTTGGAGTACCGGCCGTCGTAGAACAGGGTCTGCCACTGCCGGACCATGCCCAGGTTGCCGTTGTTGATCACGGCCACCTTGATCGGGATGTTCTCCAGCGAACAGGTGGCCAGCTCCTGGTTGGTCATCTGGAAGCAGCCGTCGCCGTCGATCGCCCACACGGCCCTGTCGGGCGCGCCGACCTTGGCGCCCATCGCGGCCGGCACCGCGTAGCCCATCGTGCCGAGGCCGCCGGAGTTGAGGAAGGTGCCCGGGTTCTCGTACGAGATGAACTGGGACGCCCACATCTGGTGCTGGCCGACGCCGGTCGCGTAGATGGCGTCGGGGCCGACGAGCGCACCGATCCGGCTGATCACGTACTGCGGGGCCAGGGTGCCGTCCTCGTGCTCGGCATACCCCAGCGGGTACCGGTCGCGGATGTCGTCGAGCTGCTCCCACCAGGCCTTCAGGCTCGGGTGGTTCTCGCCGACCGCCTCGATCAGCGCCGCGATGATGATTTTCGCGTCGCCGACGATCGGGACGTCCGCGTGCCGGTTCTTGCCGATCTCCGCCGGGTCGATGTCGGCGTGGATGATCGCCGCGTCGGGGGCGAAGCTGTCCAGCTTGCCGGTGACCCGGTCGTCGAACCGCGCGCCGAGCGTGATCAGCAGGTCGGCCTTCTGGAGCGCGAACACCGCGCCGACCGTGCCGTGCATGCCGGGCATGCCCATGTGCTGCGGGTGGCTGTCGGGGAACGCGCCCCGGGCCATCAGCGTCGTGACGACCGGCGCGCCGGTCAGCTCGGCGAGGGCCTTGAGCTCCTCGGTGGCGTCGGCCTTGAGCACGCCGCCGCCGACGTAGAGCACCGGGCGGCGGGCGGTCGCGATCAGCTTCGCGGCCTCGCGGATCTGCTTGTTGTGCGGCTGGGTCGTCGGCCGGTAGCCGGGCAGGTCCATGACCGGCGGCCACTCGAAGACCGTCTGCGCCTGGAGCACGTCCTTCGGGATGTCCACGAGGACCGGGCCCGGGCGGCCGGTGGCGGCGACGTGGAACGCCTCCGCCAGGACCCGCGGAATGTCCCTGCCGTCCTGCACGAGGTAGTTGTGCTTCGTGATCGGCATCGTGATGCCGTGGATGTCCGCCTCCTGGAAGGCGTCCGTCCCGATCGCGGCGCGGGAGACCTGGCCGGTGATCGCGACGATCGGCACGGAGTCCATGTACGCGTCGGCGATGGGGGTGACGAGGTTGGTCGCGCCCGGGCCGGAGGTGGCCATGCAGACGCCGACCCGGCCGGTGGCCTGGGCGTATCCGGTCGCGGCGTGGCCGGCACCCTGCTCGTGGCGGACGAGGATGTGGCGGACGCTGGAGTCGTACAACGGGTCGTATGCCGGCAGAATCGCCCCACCCGGAATACCGAACACCACCTCTACGCCGAGCGCCTCGAGCGACGCGACGAGCGACTGGGCGCCGGTCAGGGCGCGGGCGGCCTGGCTTTCTGGTTTGGTCATCGGGAGTCCCATGCTCTGGAATAGATGTGGTGGCTGGGCAACAAAAACCGCCCTCGTGCAGGAGCACGGGGCGGGGCGCGTCATCGGATCACGACGACGCGCTAGCTAAGTACTACGATCCGCTGGGTCTGCAGCATGCGGTAAAGCCTGCCTCATCTCACGCCCTGAGTCAACTTGTCCCACATCATGGGCGAATGTTTCTTCGAGCAACGCCTCCAGGCGCTCGGCGGGCATCGGGCGGCCCAGCAGGAAGCCCTGCCCCAGCCGGCAACCGGCCGCCGCCATCGTCGCCAGCTGCGCCGGTTCCTCGATGCCCTCGACGATGACCTCCAGACCCAGGCGCTGCCCGAGCTGCACCACGAGGTCCGCCAACGGTTCCAGGTCCTTGTCGATCTTGACGATGTCGACGGGCAGCGTCCGGAGCTGGGCCAGGGAGGAGTAGCCGGCGCCGAAATCGTCGAGCGCCACCCGGACGCCCATCCCGCGCAGCACCATGATCCGCTCGCTGAGGCCCTTGATGTCCCGGGCCATCCGGTGCTCGGCGATCTCCAACGTCAGCCGGTACCCCGGGAGGCGGTGGATCCGGAGCAGCTCCGCCAGGTGCACGGGGAACTCCGGCAGGTGCAGTTGCCGGGTCGACAGGTTCACCGACGCCCACAGGTCGTGCCCGGCCCGCAGCCACGCCGACAACTGGTGACAGGTGCGGTGCAGGGTCCACGTACCCAGCTCCTCGACCAGGTCGGACTCCTCCGCCACCGGGATGAACTCCGCCGGCTCGACCACCCCCAGCCGCGGATGCCGCCAGCGCAGCAGCGCCTCCACCCCCACGAGGCGGTTGTCGGGGAGGTGCAGCACCGGCTGGAAGACCAGCGACAGCTCACCGCGCTCCCCCGCGCCGCGCAGCTCCTGGGCCATGTCGGCGCGGCGGGCCATCGACTCCGCGTACTCCGCGTCGTACTCCTCCACCCTGTTCTTGCCGCCCCGCTTCGCCGAGCGCAGGGCCATGTCGGCGTTGCGGAGGAGCTGCGGCACGTCGTTGGCGGTCCGGCAGCCGGCCAGGCCGATGCTGGCGGAGAGGAAGACGGTCAGCTCCTCCAGCCGGTACGGCGCGTTGAGCACCTTCAGCAGCCGGCCCGCCACCACCGCCGCCGTCCGGGGCCCCGACCACATCAGCACCGCGAACTCGTCGCCCCCCAGCCGGGTCGGCACGTCCCCCGGGCGCAGGTTCGCCCGGAGCCGGTGGGCGACCTCCACCAGCACCGCGTCGCCCACGTCGTGGCCCCGCACGTCGTTGACGTTCTTGAAGCCGTCGAGATCCAGGGTGAGCAGGGTGCAGGTGCGCCCGCCCGCCTCGTCGTGCAGGGTACGCAGCAGGGCCCGGCGGTTACCGAGGCCGGTCAGCGGGTCCGCGTACGCCATCTTGGCGAGTTCCCGCTCCAGGTGCTTGCGGTCCGTCACGTCCCGGCAGTGCATGACCAGGCCGGCGACCTGCGGGACGTGCCGCTGGTCGCTGATCATCGACTCCAGGTCGCGCCACTCGCCGGCCGCGTCGAGGATCCGCGCGTACATCCGGGTCTGGGAGCCGCCCGGGCCGGCCAGGATCTCCCGGAGCACGTCCTCGACGGCCTCCACGTCCTCCGGGTGCGGCAGCTCCAGGAACGACCGGGCCACGATGTCGCGCTCGATCAGCCCCAGCCGCCACGCCGCCGACGGGGACAGCCAGCCCACGTCGAGGCGGCTGTCGAGGATCATGGTCACGTCCGAGGCGCCGGCGACGATCGAACGGAAGTGCGCCTCGCGGTGGGCGAGCTCCGCCGCGTACCGCCGGGCGTCGCGCATCGTCAGCGCCTGCCGGCCGACCAGCGCGGCGGCGACGGCCGTGGCCGCGTACGCCGCGCGGACCGTCAGCGGGCCCACCGTCACCAGGTGGTACAGCGTCGCGCCCAGGGCGGCGGTCACCGGGAGCATCGACAGCCCCGTGCCCAGGCGGGGCAGCGGCGCGTGCCCGGCGGGGCCCGGACCCGACTCGCCCGTGGCCCGGACCACGGCCAGCACCAGCACGGCGACCCCCGCGAGCCACAGGAGCAGCCCCGCCGGCCGGGTGCCCGGCAGCGCCGCCCACCGCCACAGCACCTGCGCGAACGTGCCGGCGGACAGCAGACCGGCCCCGGCGGCGACCGCGAACACCGGACCCTTCGGCTGGCTGGCCCGCAGACACACCGCCACCCCCACCCCGCACACCACGGCGACCGTCGCGCCGGCCGCGGTCACGATGGCCGGCGGCCGGACGATCCGGGGCCCCAGGACCAGCAGCCACACGACGTAGGCCCCGCTGCCGGCGACCAGCAGTCCGTCGAGCACCGCCCGGACCCGGGCACCCCAGCCGCACGGGCCGCCCCGCATCGTCAACAGGCCCGTGAGCAACAGGGCCGCGCAGCCGAGACCGGCGAGAGTGGTCAGCCGGATCCCGATCCGCGCGTCGGCCGACAACGCCAGACCGTGGGCAAGGACAGACACCCCAAGACCGGCGACCAGCCACGGGGCCCTACCAAACGGAACAAGCGTGCGAGGGGGCACGAGATCTACTGTGCCGAACTTTTCGCGGATTAGGGACACACAGCGTGTCCGTTATCTGTCACGGTGTTTTCCCGCCCAGTGGGCGGCCGGCGGGCCGATGGCGGCCGTCCGGGGGCGGTGGGAGACTCGTGGTATGCCTGAGCTGCGGTCGAAGACCTCCACCCATGGCCGGAACATGGCCGGCGCGCGTGCCCTGTGGCGTGCCACCGGCATGACGGACGGCGATTTCGGCAAGCCCATCGTCGCCATCGCGAACAGCTTCACGCAGTTCGTACCCGGACACGTGCACCTCCGCGACGTCGGGAAGATCGTCGCCGGTTCGATCGAGGCGTCCGGCGGGGTCGCCAAGGAGTTCAACACGATCGCCGTGGACGACGGGATCGCGATGGGCCACGGCGGGATGCTGTACTCCCTGCCGTCCCGGGAGCTGATCGCCGACGCGGTGGAGTACATGGTGAACGCGCACTGCGCCGACGCCCTCGTGTGCATCTCCAACTGCGACAAGATCACGCCCGGGATGCTGCTCGCCGCGCTCCGGCTGAACATCCCCGCCGTGTTCGTCTCCGGCGGGCCGATGGAGGCCGGCAAGACGGTCGCCATGAACGGGGTCGTCACCCACAAGCTGGACCTGATCGACGCGATGGTGGCCGCCGCCGACCAGGCCGTCTCGGACAGCGACCTGGACAAGATCGAACGCTCGGCGTGCCCGACCTGCGGCTCGTGCTCGGGCATGTTCACCGCCAACTCGATGAACTGCCTCACCGAGGCCATCGGGCTGGCCCTGCCGGGCAACGGTTCCGTGCTGGCCACGCACGCGATGCGCCGCGGGCTGTTCGAGGAGGCGGGGCGCACGGTGGTGCGGATCGCCGACGCGTACTACGCCAACGACGACATGTCCGTGCTGCCCCGGGCCATCGCGTCCCGGGCCGCGTTCGAGAACGCCGTCGCCCTCGACGTGGCCATGGGCGGCTCCACGAACACCGTCCTGCACCTGCTCGCCGCCGCCCGCGAGGCCGAGGTCGACTTCAACGTCGCCGACGTGGACGAGATCTCCCGGCGGGTGCCGTGCCTGGCGAAGGTCGCGCCGAACTCGCCGAAGTACCACATGGAGGACGTGCACCGGGCCGGCGGCATCCCCGCCCTGCTCGGCGAGCTGAACCGGGGCGGCGCGCTGCGCACCGACGTGTGGTCGGTGCACTCCCCGGACCTGGAGTCCTGGCTGGCCGAGTGGGACATCCGCAGCGGGTCGACGTCGGCCGCCGCGCTGGAGCTGTTCCACGCCGCGCCCGGCGGGGTGCGCACCGTCGAACCGTTCTCCACCGACAACCGGTGGTCCAGCCTCGACACCGACGCGGCCGAGGGGTGCATCCGGTCCGTCGAACACGCCTACTCCGCCGACGGCGGGCTCGCCATCCTGTTCGGCAACCTCGCCCCGGACGGCTGCGTGGTCAAGACCGCCGGCGTCCCCGACGACTGCCTCACCTTCACCGGCCCCGCCAAGGTGTACGAGTCCCAGGACGACGCGGTCACCGCCATCCTCGGCAACCAGGTGGTGGCCGGCGACGTGGTGGTCATCCGGTACGAGGGGCCCAGGGGCGGGCCGGGCATGCAGGAGATGCTGTACCCGACCTCGTTCCTCAAGGGGCGCGGCCTGGGCCGGGCGTGCGCGCTGATCACCGACGGGCGGTTCTCCGGCGGGACCTCGGGGCTGTCCATCGGGCACGCGTCGCCCGAGGCCGCGGCCGGCGGGCTGATCAGCCTCGTGCGCGAGGGCGACCCGATCGTCATCGACATCCCGAACCGGTCGATCCGGCTCGACGTCGCCGACGACGAGCTGGAGGCGCGGCGGGTGGCCGAGGAGAAGCGGGACCGGCCGTACACGCCGGTGGACCGGGTGCGGCCCGTGTCGGCGGCGCTGCGGGCCTACGCGTCGATGGCGACCAGCGCTTCCGACGGGGCCTACCGGCTGGTGCCGTAGGCCCCCGTACCCGTCAGATGATCTAGGCCAGGAGGGCGTAGACCGTCGAGACCTCGGCGGCCACGCCCTTCGACGCCGACAGCGTGATGGTCACGAAGGCGAGGCTCCGGCCGGCCTTCGTGACCGCCGCCCGGACCAGGGCGTCCTCGCCCACAACCGGCCGCTGGAACGTCGAGGACAGCTGCACGGTCGTCATCGGGAAGAAGCCGCCCCGGGTCGCCGACAGGGCGATCACGGACGCGGTGTCGGCGGCGGCCATCATCGCCTGCCCCGACAGCGCCCCGCCCTCCCGGGCCAGGTCGGCCGACCACGGCAGCCGCAGCGTCGCCGTGCCCTCCCCGACCTCCTCGACGACGAGCCCGAGTGCGAGCACCCAGGGCGCGAAGTTGGCGGCCAGAATCGCGTTGCCCTCCGCGGGCGTGAGTCCCATGGCGGCGAAGCATAACGGCTTGATCTCGTGATGGGAGCCCGCCGCAGGTCGACTAGCATGACGAGTACGCGACTGGCGCGGGTTTGGGTGGGCATAAACCACCGGGAAGCGACACTCGCCGGGCACCGTGCGCCTGGGTGCCGGGATCAGCGAAAACCATGTCTGGAGACGAGCAGTGCACGAGCCATCGATCTCGCACCTGGCCGCCGAGGACCCGCAGATCGCGGGTCTGATCGAGGCCGAGGCGAAGCGCCAGTTCGAGAAGATCCGCATGATCGCCTCGGAGAACTACGTGTCGACCGCCGTCCTCGAGGCGACCGGGACCGTCCTGACGAACAAGTACTCCGAGGGCTACGCCGGCAAGCGGTACTACGAGGGCCAGCAGTTCATCGACCAGATCGAGACGATCGCGATCGAGCGGGCCAAGTCCCTGTTCGGCGTCGACCACGCGAACGTCCAGACCTACTCCGGCTCCCCCGCGAACCTGGCCGTCTACCTGGCCTTCCTGAACCCGGGCGACACCGTGCTCGGCATGGGCCTGCCGGCCGGCGGCCACCTGACCCACGGCTGGTCCGTCTCGGCCACCGGCAAGTGGTTCAACGCCGTGCACTACGGCGTCGAGAAGGAGACCGGCCTCGTCGACCTGAACAAGGTCCGCGAGCTGGCCCTGGAGCACCGGCCGAAGCTGATCATCTGCGGCGGCACGGCCATCCCGCGCACGATCGACTTCCCGGCCTACGCGGCCATCGCCAAGGAGGTCGGCGCGGTCCTGCTCGCCGACATCGCGCACATCGCCGGCCTGATCGCCGGTGGCGCGCACCCCTCCCCGGTCGGGTACGCCGACGTGATCTCCACCACCACGCACAAGACCCTCCGGGGCCCGCGCGGCGCGATGCTGATGTGCAACGCCGAGCACGCCAAGGCCATCGACAAGGCCGTGTTCCCCGGCCTGCAGGGCGGCCCGCACAACCACACGACGGCCGGCATCGCGGTGGCGCTGAAGGAGGCCGCGACCCCCGAGTTCGGCGTCTACGCCCACCAGGTCGTCGCCAACGCCAAGGCCCTCGCCGCCGCCCTCGTGGAGCGCGGCTTCGACCTGGTCTCCGGCGGCACCGACAACCACCTGATCCTCGCGGACCTCACGCCGAAGGGCATCGCCGGCAAGCCCGCGGCGCAGGCCCTCGACGCCGCCGGGATCGAGCTGAACTACAACTCGGTGCCGTTCGACCCGCGCAAGCCGTTCGACCCGTCCGGCATCCGGCTCGGCACCGCCGGGCTCACCACCCGGGGCCTCACCCCGGAGCAGATGCCGCAGGTCGCGGCATGGATGGACGAGGCGATCGGCGCGGCCCTCAAGGAGGACACCACCGAGCTGGACCGGATCGCCGGCGAGGTGTCCGACCTGCTCAAGGACTACCCGATGCCCGGTTACGCGGCGGAGTAGCCACGCACGTCACGGACCCCGGCGCCCCGCTCTCGTGGGGCGCCGGGGTCTTTTCAAGAGCATTCGATGGTTACGGTGGGATGTGACCGGTGTCCGGCGGTTCGTCCGGACCCCTGGAGCGCTCCCGCCGAGCCGGGCGTTCCCGGCCCGGGGGTCCGCTCGGGGCTCGGCCCGGGGTCAGCCCGCGCGTCGGGTTGCCGCCCACTCCAGTAGCGGCTCCACGTGCTCGGCGGGGGCCGCCCGGCCCAGAACGGCACCCTGCCCGTACCGGCAGCCGGCCGCCTTCGCCGTCGTCAACGCCTCCGCCGTCCCCAGGTCCTGCGCGACCACCTCGTAGCCCAGGCGGCGGCCCAGGGTCACCACCACCGCCGTCGCGGGCCCCGAACCCTTCACCAGGTCCACCGACAGCCGGCGCAGCTGGCGCATGGTGGCCGGCCCGAGGTCCGTACCCCCCAGGCAGACCCGGACGCCGAGCGCGCGCAGACCCGCGAGCTGGCTCGTGACCTGGCGCGAATCGCCCGGCCCCGTCACCTCAACGACCAGGCGGGCCGCCGGCACCCGGTGGGTGGTCAGGGCCGCGGCGACGCCCGCGACGTACGTGACGGACTCCAGTTCGGCGGGCTCGGCACGGACCGAGATCCACAGGTCGCGGCCGTCGGCGAGCCAACGGGCGAGCTGGCGGCACGACCGGTCGAGGACCCAGGCACCGAGCAGGGAACCGAGGCCCGCCTCGGCGGCCATCCGGAGCAGCTCGGCCGGACCCAGCCAGCCGAGCTTCGGATGGTGCCAGCGCGGCAACGCCTCCACCCCGGCGGTCCGGCCGTCAGCCAGGTCCACGACCGGCTGGAACCTCAGGTCCAGCGCGTCCTTCTCCAGGGCGGCCCGCAGATCTCCCCGCTGGGCGGCCGGCAGGCGTCGGGGCCGGCGGCGGTACAGCCACGCCCCGCCCGCGACCAGGGCCGCGAGCAGGCGCAACCAGAGCGCGTCGGCGACGACGGCCACGGCGAGCGCGAAAGTGATGAGAATCGTCATCCGCCCACCTCCTCCCGCTTCCTGTCTAACGACCCGGAAGGTGGCCAGTTACCCGTCGGACGGGGGACGGGGCCGGGCGGCCGGGAGCCGGGTACGGGGCGGGCCGGGTCGGGTGACCTGCTCCGCCGGCCCGGCCGCTGCTCGCAGCCCGCGCGGGCGGCTGTGGGACGATCGGGGCGTGGCCCGACGCGAAGACGTAGTGAGATTCCGGTACAGCGGCGCGATCATGGTCGCGGTCGTGTTCGCCGCGTTCGGCGCGCTGCCGTTCGCGCTCAGCTCGTGGTGGCTGGCGCCCGTGCTGCTCGTGCCGGCCGCGATCGGTCTGTGGGCCGGCCGGGCCGGGGTCGACGCGGCGCCCGAGGGGCTGACCGTGCGGAGCGCCGTGGGCAGCCGGCGGCTCGACTGGTCGGAGATCGACGGGTTCGAGGCTGTCGGGAAGAAGGTCACGGTGCTGCTGCCGTCCGGGGCGACCCTGCCGCTGCCGGCCGTCCGGCCGACCGATGTGCCCCGGCTGGTGGCCGCCGGGGGACGCGTCCTGGGCGGGGAAGCGGATACCCTGGGCTCGTGAAGCCCCCTGTGATCGTCCGCCGGGCCCTGGTCGTGCTCACCACCGCGAGCCTGCTCGCCGGGTGCACCTTCGGTCCGCCCTCGGAGAAGGACACGGGCACCCCGCCGAGGTTCCCGACCCCTTCGCCGTCGAAGTCCGCCACGGACGACGACGACCAGGCCAGCGCGACCGTGATCGCCCGGAACCTGAGCGTGCCGTGGGGCGTGGCGTTCCTGCCCGACGGCGGGGCGCTGGTCACGGAGCGGGACAGTCGCCGGCTGCTCAAGATCGGGCCCGAGTCGACGTCCAGCGGCCTGAAGGTGCAGCCGCTGGCCACGATCGAGGAGGCCTTCTCCAGCGGCGAGGGCGGCCTGATGGGCGTCGCGGTCTCCCCGACGTACGCGACGGACCAGACCATCTTCCTGTACTACACGACGAAGACCGACAACCGCGTCGCGAAGATGAAGATCGGCGAACAGCCCCAGGCGATCATCACGGGCATCCCGGTGTCGGGCATCCACAACGGCGGCCGGCTCGCGTTCGGCCCCGACGGGTTCCTGTACGTGAGCACCGGGGACGCGAGTACGACGGGCAACTCCCAGGACCTGGCCAGCCTCGGCGGCAAGATCCTCCGAGTGACCGCCGAGGGCAGGCCCGCCCCGGGCAACCCGTTCCCCGAGAGCCTGGTCTGGAGCCTCGGGCACCGCAACGTGCAGGGCTTCGACTGGGACGCCGACAAGCGGCTGTACGCGGTGGAGTTCGGGCAGAACGAGTCCGACGAGCTCAACCTCATCGAGCCCGGGAAGAACTACGGCTGGCCCGTCGTCGAGGGCGTCGGCACCGACCCGAAGTACGTGAACCCGCTGACCACCTGGAAGCCCGTCGACGCGTCGTGCAGTGGCGCGGCGGTGGCCGGTGCGATGCTGATCGCGGCGTGCCTGCGCGGGGCCCGGCTGTGGCTCGTCGGGCTGAACGGCAAGGGCAGCCTGCTCGGGGCCCCGGTGTCGGTGCTGCGGGACGAGTACGGGCGGCTGCGGACCGTCGTGCGCGCCCCGGACAACACGTTGTGGGTGACGACGTCCAACAAGGACGGCCGGGGCAAGCCGACCACCGAGGACGACCGGATCCTGCGGATCGTGCTCAGTGGCGCCGGGGGCGTCGGCAAGAGCTAGGCGCCCGGCCCGGTCAGCTCGGGGTCGGCGACGGGGTCGGGCTGGGGGTCGGCGTGACTTCCGGCTTCTTCACGATCCGCCGTTGCAGGGTGACCTCGGAGCGCCCGGTACCCCCGACGGAGATGTCGTCGTAGGCCTGGAGCTTGGCGCCCGAGCTGAAGTACAGCACCGACATGGCCAGCGGGGTCGGTTCCTTCAGCTGGAGCCCGCGCAGCCCGGCCCCGCCGGTCGAGCCCTGGACCATGAGCAGCGTCTCGGCGTTGTACTCGCTGACCTCCCGGTGGTGCTTGTGCCCGGCCAGGATCAGCGGCACCTCGCCCGCCAGGGGGCCGGCCATCGCCGGGTCGTGGATCAGGGCCAGGTCCGCGCCGCCCGCCCGGTCGATCGTGGTCGCCAACTGGTTGCCGGTGTCGAACAGCCGGCGCTTCTCCAGCAGGTCGTTGGAGTCGGCCGTCTTGTCGGGCGTGAACCGGGGGTCTCCGATGCCCGCGATCCGCAGGCCGCCGACCGTCGCGATCCGGTTGTCCAGCACGATCGCGTTCTTCTGCTTGGCCACCTCGGCGACGGTCTCGGCGGAGTCGTGGTTGCCCCGGATGAACACGTACGGCACGTTCAGGGTGGAGATCGAGCCCGCGTACGCCGCCGCCTCGCGTTCCGTCCCCCAGTCCGTCAGGTCGCCGGTGTCGACCACCACGTCGATGCTGAACTGCTGCACCACGGTGCGCACCACGTCCCACGCACCGGGGTTGAGGTGCATGTCGGACACGTGCAGGACGCGGATCGCGCCGTCGCCGGGCTCGTAGACGGGCAGGGTGGAGACGGTGGTGTAGAGCTTGCCGACATTGGTGACCAGGCGTTGCAGCTCGCCGCGGTACTGCTCGTAGCGGGACGCGATCTTGCGCGCGTCACCGACGACGGCGGGCGCGTTGACCAGCAGCCCGTCGTAGCGCGGCTCGTCGATCGCGTCACCGCGGAACGTCGCGAACGCCGTGCCCAGGCTCGCCACGACCAGCCCGAGGGCCAGGCCGCCGACCTGGGCGACCCGGCGGGTCCTCCGGTAGACGAGCGCGGACAGCAGCATCGCGCCGAGCAGGGCCGCCCCGACCGACTGGACCACGGCCCGGGTGATGCCCTCCTGGGCGTCGGTGAACGCGCTGGCGCTGGCCGCCTCCAGGCCGTTGGGGTCGGAGACCAGCTTCTGGGTACGGGCCTGGTCGAGCGCGTCGAGGCGGATCGTGAGGCGCTCCGGACCGGCGTGGCTGTCCAGGGTCAGCGAGCCGAGCGGCGGGATGACGACCTGGGTGCCGCCGTGCAGCCCCGGGGACAGCGAGAACTCCGCCTGGAACGGGCCGAGCTGGCCGGTGGTGGTGCCGCCGATCAGCAGGCCGAGGACGACGCCGGTGACCGTGACGGCCAGAATCCCCAGCCAGCGGACAGTGCGGCGGGTGAACCGGGAGCGCATGGCGTCGTCGAGAACGGTGAGCAGGGCACGCAGGCGGATGGCCATGCCGCCATTGTGCACGGCGGGCGGGCCCGTGGCGCGAGGTGCCGCCGTGACCGGGCACGGCGGCACCTCGTAACCATCAAACGATCTTGAACTTAGGCGAGCCGCTCCAGCACGAGGGCCCGGACCGTCTTCGCGTCGGCCTGGCCGCCCGTCGTCTTCATGACCGCGCCGATCAGCACGCCGGCCGCGCCCTGGTTGCCGCCCCGGATCTTGTCGGCGACGTCCGGGTTGGCGGCGATGGCGGCGTCCACGGCCTCCAGCAGCGCACCGGTGTCGGACACCACCCCGAGGCCCCGGGCGGTCATGATCTCCGTCGGGGTGCCCTCGCCGGCGACGACGCCCTCGAGGACCTGGCGGGCCAGCTTGTCGTTCAGCTTGCCCGCGTCGGTGAGCTCGACCAGCTCGGCGATGTGCGCCGGGGTCACGCCCAGCGCGTCCAGCTCGACGCCGGACTCGTTGGCGCGCCGGGCCAGCTCGCCCATCCACCACTTGCGCGCGCCGTCCGGGCCCGCGCCGGCGTCGATGGTCGCCGCGATCAGCTCCACCGCGCCGGCGTTGAGGATGGACTGCATGTCGTGCTCGTTGATGCCCCACTCGTCGCGGAGCCGCAGCCGGCGGAGGCGGGGCTGCTCGGGCAGGCCCGCGCGCAGCTCCTCGATCCAGGCGGCGTCGGGGGTGACGGGGACGAGGTCGGGCTCCGGGAAGTACCGGTAGTCCGTCGCCTCCTCCTTGCTCCGCCCCGGCGTGGTGACCCCGGTGTCCTCGTGGAAGTGCCGGGTCTCCTGCTTGATCTTCCCGCCGTTGTCGAGGATCTCCGCCTGGCGGATGATCTCCGAGCGCACGGCGCGCTCGACGGACCGCAGCGAGTTGACGTTCTTCGCCTCGGTCCGGGTGCCCCACGGCTCGCCCGGCTTGTTCAGCGAGGTGTTCACGTCACAGCGCAGCGAACCCTGCTCCATCCGGACGTCGGACACGCCCAGGGCGCGCAGCACGTCGCGGAGCTCGGTGACGTAGGCCTTCGCGACCTCCGGGGCCATCGCGCCCGTGCCCGCGACCGGCTTCGTCACGATCTCGATCAGCGGGATGCCGGCCCGGTTGTAGTCGACCAGCGAGGACGTCGCGCCGTGGATGCGGCCGGTGGCCCCGCCCAGGTGCAGCGTCTTGCCGGTGTCCTCCTCCATGTGCACGCGCTCGATCTCGATCCGGACCGTCTCGCCGTTGACCTCGACGTCCAGGTAGCCGTCGAAGCACAGCGGCTCGTCGTACTGGCTGATCTGGAAGTTCTTCGGCATGTCCGGGTAGAAGTAGTTCTTCCGCGCGAACCGGCACCACTCGGCGATCGAGCAGTTCAGGGCCAGGCCGATCTTGATCGTGGACTCGATCGCGACGGCGTTGACCACCGGCAGCGCGCCCGGCAGCGCCAGGCACACCGGGCAGACCTGGGTGTTGGGCTCCGCGCCGAACTCGGTCGGGCAGGAACAGAACATCTTGGTACGGGTGCCCAGCTCGACGTGGGTCTCCAGCCCGAAGACCGGCTCGTACGCCTTCGTGACCTCTTCGACAGTCGTCATCTCTACAGCTCCGGCGGGGTCAGGGTGCCGATGGTGGACTCGAGCGCGGCGGCGACCCGGTACATCCGGTCGTCGGCGAGGGTCGGGGCCATCACCTGGAGCCCGACGGGCAGGCCCTCGGACAGGCCGCACGGCACGGAGATGGCCGGGCCGCCGTACAGGTTCGAGGGGATCGTGTACAGGTCCGCCAGGTACATGCTCGACGGGTCGGCCATCCGGGCACCGAGCTGGAACGCCACGAACGGGGTGGTCGGCGAGATGAGCGCGTCGACCTTCCCGAACGCCGCCTGGAAGTCCCGCGTGATCAGGGTGCGGACCTTCTGGGCCTGGCCGTAGTAGGCGTCGTAGTAGCCGCTGGACAGGGCGTACGCGCCGATCATGATCCGGCGCTTCACCTCGGGGCCGAAGCCGGCCTCACGGGTCAGCGACATGACCTCCTCCAGGCTGTGCACGCCGTCGTCGCCGGTGCGCAGGCCGTAGCGGACGCCGTCGAACCGGGCCAGGTTCGAGGAGCACTCGCTGGGGGCGATCAGGTAGTAGGTGGGCAGCGCGTACTCGAAGTGCGGGCAGGACACCTCGACGATCTCGGCGCCGAGCTTCGTGAGCGCCTCGACCGCGGAGTGGAACGCGGCGACGACGCCGGGCTCCGCGCCCTCGGCCGACATGAACTCCTTGACCAGGCCCAGCTTGACGCCGGTCAGGTCGCCGGACATGCCCTGCCGCGCCGCCTCGACCACCGGCGGCACCGGGACCGGGATGGACGTGGAGTCGCGCGGGTCGTGACCGCCGATCACCTCGTGCAGCAGGGCCGCGTCGAGGACCGTGCGGGCACAGGGGCCGGGGGTGTCCAGGGAGCTGGAGAACGCGACCAGGCCGTAGCGGGACGTGCCGCCGTAGGTCGGCTTCGCGCCCACGGTGCCGGTGACCGCGCCGGGCTGGCGGATCGAGCCGCCGGTGTCGGTGCCGATCGCGAGCGGGGCCTCGTAGGCGGCCAGGGCTGCCGAGGAGCCGCCGCCGGAGCCGCCCGGGATCCGGGTCAGGTCCCACGGGTTGAAGGTGGGGCCGTACGCCGAGTACTCCGTGGAGGAGCCCATCGCGAACTCGTCCATGTTCGTCTTGCCCAGGATCACCGTGCCGGCGGCCTTGAGGCGCTCGACGAGCGTCGCGTCGTACGGCGGCTTCCAGCCCTCCAGCATCTTCGAGCCCACGGTGGTGGGGATGCCCTTGGTGGTGACGACGTCCTTGACCGCGATCGGCACGCCCGCGAGGGGGCCGAGCTTCTCGCCGGCCGCGCGGCGGGCGTCCACGGCCTTCGCGGCGGCCAGCGCGCCCTCGATGTCCACGTGCAGGAACGCGTGCACCCGCTTGTCGACCTTCGAGATCTGGCCCAGGTGCTCCCGGGTGACCTCGAGCGAGGACGTCTCGCCGGAGGCGATCAGCGCGCCGAGCTCCGCGGCCGTCTTCTTGATCAGGCTCACGTGTCTACTCCTCGTCCAGGATCCGGGGCACCCGGAACCGGTCCTCGGCCTGGTCCGGGGCGCCCGACAGGGCCTCCGCCCGGGTCAGGCCGGGGCGCGGCTCGTCGGGGCGGAACACGTTGGTCAGCGGCACCGAGTGCGACATGGGCGGGATGTCGTCGGCGGCGACGTCACCGATCCGGGCGACGGACTGCAGGATCACGTCCAGCTGACCGGCGAACATGTCCAACTCTTCATCGGTCACAGCTAGCCGCGTGAGGCGCGCGAGATGCGCGACCTCCTCGCGGGAGATGGCGGTCATCGACTCGCTCCTCACGTAGTCCTGCTCGAACCGAACGATTCTATTCGCCGGCCTGTTACCGGCAGATGTCGGCTACTCCCCGACGGTGGCGGCGGCGAGTGCCACGTCCCGGACGTCCGGTTCCTGCCTGGCCCGCAGCGCGGCGAGCACGCCGCGGGCCTCGGCCGTCCAGGCGGTACGGGCGCCGGCGACCAGCAGGTGGACCGCGAAGAGTCCTCCGGCCAGGTCGCCCCGGGCGGCGAGCCTCGTCGCGACGTCGACCAGGGTGGCCGGCGGGGCCGTGGTCGCCGTGTCGAAGGTCAGCCTGGCCGCGAGCACCGGGCGGTCCCGGACCAGGTCGGCGAGTTCCGCCAGGTCCGCGGCCAGCGTGTCGGGGTCTGCGGTGAACCGGAGCTCGCCGTGCACCAGGTCGACGGCCGTGGGCAGCCAGTCGCGGGTCTCCGCCAGCCTCGCCGCCACGGCCAGGGTCGCTTCCCGGCCGGTGCCGGGGTTCGGGCGGTCGCCGAGCCGGGCCGCGAGGCTGACCAGCCGTCGCCGGGCGGGAAGATCACGACCTTCGACGGGTACGTGGTGCTCCAGCGCCAGGAGCCGTTCCGTGGCGTCGAGGAGCGCCGGGCCGGCCAGCCCGGACCTGTGCAGGGCGGCGAGGGCTCCGGCGGCTTCCGGCCAGTCGGTGCGCCGGTCGAGGTCGACGAGGTGGTCGACGAGCGCCGTGGCGGCGGTGCCGGGGTCGGGGAGGTGCCCGGCCCAGGCGGGAAGGACCGCCCAGGCGGCCTTGCGCAGTACCGGGTCGGCGGCCCGGGTCGCGCGGAGGACCAGCTGGGCGTAGCGGGAGCGGTGGCGTGCCGGGAGGGTGTGCGGGGCGGGGGCGAGTACGGCCGCCGCGACCAGGGGATCCTCGGCCAGGGCGGCGTCGGTGACCCGCCAGGCGCGCTCGTCGTCCAGGAGGCCCGCCACGGCCCCGACCACCGCGTGCCGGACGTCCCGGTGCCGCTCGGCCTCCCAGGCCGCCAGGAGAGCCGGCAGGCCGGCGGACCGGGCGTCGCGGCCCAGCAGGCGCGCCGCCTCCTTGCGGCTGGTCACCTTCAAGCCTCCCGCGAGCACCGGGCCGAGGGTGGCGGGCAGGGTCGACGGCCGGGCGAACCGGACCGCGCGGGCGGCGGCGTACACCGCGACCCGGGCCTGGTCCGTGTCCGCCCGGGACAGCAGGAGGGGCAGGTGGTCGGCCGGGCGGTCCGTCCAGATCAGCCCGCCGAGCGCTGCCTCCGCGAGCCGGGTGTCCGGGGAGTCGACGTACGCGCCGAGCACCGGGAGCCCGTACTCCGGGATCCGGGCCGCCGCGCCCAGCGCCGCCACCCGCTCGTCCCCCGGCCGTCCGGCGTCCGCCGCGACCCTGGCGAGGAGGTCGGCGTACGCGCGCCGCTGCCGGGGCAGCCACCGCTCCACGGCCAGCGGGTACGGAGGCACCCAGCGCGCGCCCCGGGCCAGGTACCGCCCCTCCGGCGCGCGGTCGAGCACCACGTCGAGCAGGTCCTGGCGGCGGTGGCAGAGCGCCCGCCACACGGCGGGGACGGTCACCGAGGAGGTGTCGGCGCGCAGTACCTCCTCGACGCGGGCGGAACGGGCGCGCGGGTCCGCCAGGTACAACGTGACGGCCTGTGTTCTGTGCGGCTGGTCCGGGTCTGCCGCCCGGCGGAGCAGTTCGGCGAGCGCCGGCACCGCCCAGCCGCGCCGGCCCAGGGCGCGGGCGACCCCGAACAGCGGCGCGGGGTGGTCCCGGTCCAGGGCCCGGGCCAGCCACGGCCCGACGGCGGCGAAGAACGCGTGCTCCTGGCCCCGGCGCAGGGTCCGGTCGAGGGGCTCCAGGTGGGGCACGGACCGGGACTCGAAGAGCCGCTCGAACGTCCGCGCGGCCCAGGCGGGTTCCGTGCCGAACAGGCGCGCGCCCAGAGCGCCGAGGGCGCCCCGGGTGCCGTCCCGGGCAGCGAGGGTGTCGTCCACCAGCCGGTCGAGCACCGGCAGCACACCGGCCCCGAATCGGTCCGCCGGTGCGGCGGCGATCGCGGCCAGCACCCGGGCGCGCACCGGGTCCTGCTCGTTGCGCAGCCGGGTGAGGCCGGCCAGCACCTCGGTGAACGCGGCCGGGTGCCGCTCGCGGACGGCGCAGGCGATCAGGGCCTCGTAGGCCTCGGCGCGCCGGTCGGCGTCGGGGTGCCGGGTCTCGGGCTCCAGGGTGGGGCGGGCGTCGGCGAGGGGCAGGTAGGCGCTGTAGCGGAGAGTGGCGTCGCGGTCCTCGCGGATCCGGGGCAGCGCGAGGATCCGGCGCGCCTCGGCGGCCCGGACGGCGTGCGGGAGGACCGCGAGGACGGCCGGGTCGGTTGGCGGCGCGTCGCGGGGCAGGGTGGAGGGAACCTCCCGGTCGGTTGGCGGCGCGTCGCGGAGAGGGGCGGCGGGCACGTCCGGCCCGGTGCCGGGAGCTGCCGGGGTGGCGGCCCCGGCTGCGTCCCGTCCCGCGGACACGGCGGCGAACAGCTCACCCCGGCGGGACGGCGGCAGGCTGGCCAGCACGGCCGCCCAGAGCCGCGGGTGGTGCTCCCGGAGCATCGCCGCGAACCCGGCCAGCAGGGCGGGCTCCAGCCGGCCCAGGGCGCGCAGCACCGGGCGCGGCAGGGTCGTGTACCGGTAGATCCCCCGCCGCTCGGGGGCGGCCAGCACGGCCAGGGTCCGGGCCGGCTCGGCCGTCAGGAGCGCGCCGAACGCCACGAACCGCCACGGCAGCCACTTCGGCGGCAGGTAGCGTTCCAGCAGGTCGAGGACGCGGGACGGCCGGCTCCGGTTCGCGGCCAGCACCCGGGGACAGTACCGGGACCACCACTCGTGGCGGTCCGCGTCGCCGAGCGCGGCCAGTGCGCGCTCCGCGTCGTCCAGCATCGCGTCCGGGAACCGGTGGGTGAGCGCGACACCGGAGCCGACCGCGTGCCCGATCCGGGGGAGCCACGCGCGGACCACCGGCTCCGAGCAGGCGGGCAGCAGCTGGGCGGCCTCGCGGTCCCCGTACCGGTCGAGGGTTCCTGTGATCAGGTCTTCGGCGAGGGCGGTGCGGCGGCCGGAGCGGATCACGGCGTAGACGCGGCGGCGCAGCTCGGCCGGCGTGTCGTCGAGAACCCCGGACAACACCTCGTCGGGTACGCCGACCCGCCCGCACGCCCCCAGCGCCGCCGCCCGGACCACCGGATCCGCGTCCCGCAGCGCCCCCTCGATCGTGGGGCGGTGCCGGGCGACCATGGCCACGAACACGGCGTTCCGCCGTGCCTCCCGGTCACCGGCCGCCAGTGCCGCGAGGGTGCCGTCCGCGGTGAACTGGTGCGCGCGCTCGGCGAGCAGGCGCATCCGCGCGGGGAACGGGAGCGGGTCCAGCTCGGCCAGCAGGGCGTCGGGGCGCATCGCGTGATTCTGCCACCGGCCCGCCCCGTGCGGCGCGCCCTTTCCGAAGCCGGCCGCCTCGGTAGGCGCGGGGCGGCCGCCCCGGAAGGCGCGCCGCTATCCGTGCCCCGGGGCGACCGGCGCTCCGCACCGCCCGCCCCGACCGTCAGTGCTCCGTGCCCGCCCCGGACGAAGCCCGCCGCCCACGGTTCAGTTCGATCGCGCCGCATCCCCGGTACCCGTCGAACCGGTCCTTCTCAGGAAGCCGCCTCGGGCTGACTGGGCACCGCCCGTAACAGCATCGGCGGCCGGTACTTCGCCAACCACCGCGGCAGCTCGTCCGCCGGCATCGGCCGCGCGTAGAACCAGCCCTGCGCCACGTGGCACCCGTGCGCCACCAGCCACCGCCACGTCCGCTCGTCCTCGACGCCCTCGGCCACCACGCGCAGCCCCAGCGCCCCGGCCAGCTCGATGATGGACCGCACGATGGACGCGTCGTCCTCGTCGGTACTCATCCCGAGCACGAACGACCGGTCGATCTTCACCTCGGACAGCGGGAGCCGCCGGAGGTGCTGCAACGACGAGTACCCGGTGCCGAAGTCGTCCAGGGACAGCGCGACGCCGAGCCGGTCGAGCCGTTGCAGGGTGGCGAGCACCCGGCGCGGGTCGGCCATCAGCGCGCCCTCGGTGATCTCCAGCTGGATCTGGTCGGCGGCCACGTCGTGCTCCGCCAGCCGCTGCGCCAGGTAGTCGACCAGGTCGGTGGTGTGCAGGTCGCGGACCGACACGTTGATCGCGGCCCGCAGGTGCATGCCGCCCACGGCCCACCGGGCGAGCTGGGCGAGCACCTCGTCGATCACCCGGTACGTCAGCAGGCGCATGACGCCCGAGTGCTCCGCGACCTTGATCAGCTCCTCGGGGCTGACCAGCCCGCGCACCGGGTGCCGCCAGCGCAGCAGGGCCTCGACGCCGACGACCTCGCCGCTGCTCATGTCGACCTGGGGCTGGTAGTACAGCGCGACCTCGCCGAAGCCGGGCGTCTCCAGGGAGCGCCGCAGGTCGCCCAGCAGGCCGAGCCGGGCCGGGGAGTTGTGGTCGGACTCCGGCACGTACACGGCGACGGTGTCGCCCCGGGTCTTCGCGTCGTACATCGCCACGTCCGCGTGCCGCAGCAGGGTCGTGAAGTCCTCGCCGTGGTCGGGGGACAGCGCTATCCCGATGGAGCTGGCCACATCGAGCGGCATGCCGTCGAGGCGCACCGGGTCGTTGAGGGCCAGCGAGATCGTGTTGGCGAGCGCCTGGGCCGCCTCGACGTCGGTGATCCGGGGCGCGAGGACCGCGAACTCGTCCCCGCCGAGCCGGGCGACGACCGCGTCGGCGGGGACGCACGTCGCCAGCCGGCGGCCGACCTCGATCAGCAGCCGGTCCCCCACGGCGTGGCCGAGCGCGTCGTTGACCTGCTTGAACCGGTCGAGGTCCAGCACGATCAGCGCGAGCCGGCGGTCCTGGGCGTGGCTCGGCACCTCGCGGAGCGCCGCGATCGCCTCCTCCACGCCGGTGAACAGGGCCTTGCGGTTGGCGAGCCCGGTCAGCGGGTCCAGCAGGGACAGCCGCTCGTGTTCCTGGGAGAGCCGGGCCGTGCGGTACACCGCGTAGAGCGGGACGACGATCAACGGGATCAGCCAGCCGCTGGTCTGCGCGGCGGCCACCAGGAACGGGCCGAGGAGCAGCAGCGCGAAAGCGGCCAGCCCCTCGGAGCCGACCGTCGTGGTGAGCGTCTGCCGCCAGGAGCCGCCGAACCGCAGCCACACGGCGGTGGCCACCAGGCCGTGGCTGACGGCGAACCACACCGAACAGGCCAGCAGGAGGAGTACGACGTCGTGCCGGTTGACCGTGCCGTCGCGCAACGGGATCGCGGGGGCGAGGCTGAGCACCCCGTACGCGGCGGCGAGGGCCAGCGTGTACTGGCCGACGTTGAACAGTCCACGCCAGAACGAGTGGCGCATCCGCCAGGCGAAGACCAGGGTGGCCGACGCCTGGATCAGCACGGCGGCCGGCAGGCCCCACATCAGCAGGGCCGCGAAGGCGAAGCACACCGACGGGAACACGGCCACAGACTGGCGTGGTCCGGTGGCGTTGAACGGGCGCGCGTCGGCGGCGCACGCCAGGGCGAACATCAGCCAGTAGGTCCCCGGCAGCGACAGCAGGGGTGTGCCCTGCTCGAGCGCCGCGGGTACGACGACGGCGATCGCGGCGAGAATGACCAGGCCCAGGTAGCCGAAGAATGCAAGACGCCGCCCTGGCGGCGCTGAATTGCGCAATGACGTCGGCTCCATACACCCCTCCCGACGCCATCAGCCCCGTCGAGGCCACGCTGGCTCGACGATCGCCCCCCAGCGACCCACCGCGCTCGCTTCTGGATACTTGAACGCAACCAGGACGAGCGCGGTAACGGCGTCTGTGTTGAGTATCACCCTTGGCGGCCGAGCGGGTGTATCGCCGTGCCAGAACGTGCGCGAATCGTTGCTTGCGCAAGCTGTTTCACACAGACATGCACCAATTCGTTACTTGATCACGCAATTGGATCTTCCGCGGACCCTGTTCGGGGGCGGAATCGGGCCTTCGACCCGGCGGCCTTACGCCTGAGGCCGGGGCGAGGCGCCGGGGGCGAGGCGCCGGGGGCTGAGACCGAGGGGCGTAGGCCGGGGGCGAGGGCTGGGAGCCGCAGGCCGGGGCCGGGCCGACGTACCGGGACCGGGAGCCGCAGGCCGGAGCCGGGGGTCGGGCCGGAGCCGGGGGTCGGGCCGGGGCCAGGGCGGGGCCGGGGCTGGGGCCAGGGCGGAACCGGGAGCCGTAGGCCGGAGCCGGGAGCCGGGCCGGGGCGGGAGCCGCAGGCCGGAGCCGGGAGTCGGGCAGGGGCCGGTGCCGGTGCCGGGCCGGGGCCGGGGCCGGAGCCGGGGGTCAAAGGCCGGAAGTCGCAGGCGGGGGCCGGGCGCCGCAGGCCGAGGCCGAGCCGACGTGCCAGGGCCGGAGCCGGAGGCCCGAGCCCGAGCCGGAGGCGGAACCGGAACCGGAACCGGAACCGCAGGCTGGAGGACCGAGCCGGGGCCGGGAGCCAGAGGGGGCGGCCGAGCCGGGAGCCGGAGCCTGACGGCCCAGGCCAGCGGGAGCCAGCCACCGCACCCGAACCCCGCAGCTCCAGCCACCAAGCACTCAAACCCGACCCCCCGCCCGGACGGTCGGGCCGAGCCACCCGCGCCCTGCCGTCCCAGCTACTCCCCCGGCTCGATCACCGCATCGACCTCGGGCCCCGTCTCACCGCCGGGCTCCCCGATCTGCGCGACCTCCCGGGCGGCGTCCGGCCCGTCGGTGAGCAGCACCCGCAGCCCGTCTGAGTCCAGGATCGGCACCTTGGCGGCGACCGCCTTGTCGTACTTGCTGCCCGGGTTCTCCCCGACCACCACGAACCCGGTCTTCTTCGACACCGACCCGGTGACCTTGCCGCCCTGGGCCTGGATGGCCTCGGTCGCCCCGTCCCGGGAGAAGCCCTCCAGGGTGCCGGTCACGACCACGGTCACGCCCTCCAGCGGCCGGGGGCCCTCGTCGCCACCCTCCTCCGCCAGCCGGACGCCCGCGGTGCGCCATTTCTCCACGATCTCGCGGTGCCATTCGACGGCGAACCACTCGACGACGCTCTCGGCGATCCGGGGGCCGACCCCGTCGACGGCGGCCAGCTCGGCCTGCTCCGCCGTGGCGATCCGGTCGATGTCGCGGAACTCGCGGGCCAGCGCCCTGGCCGCCGTCGGGCCGACGTGCCGGATGGAGAGGGCCACCAGGATCCGCCACAGGGGACGCTCCTTGACCTCGTCCAGGTTGACCAGCAGCTTCGTGGCGTTGGTGCCGAGCTGGCCGGCCCGCTTGCCGCTGGAGTTCACGAAGAACGGGCAGCTCAGGAGCTTGTCCTCGGTGAGGTCGAACAGGTCGCCCTCGTTGGTCAGCACGCCCGAGTCCAGCAGGGCCACCACGGCCTTGAAGCCGAGGACCTCGATGTCCAGGGCGGAGCGGCCCGCCAGGTAGCTCAGGCGCTCGCGGAGCTGGCCGGGGCAGGCCCGGGTGTTCGGGCAGCGGATGTCGACGTCGCCCTCCTTGGCCGGCGCCAGCTCCGTGTGGCATTCGGGGCACTCGGTGGGCATCACGAAGGGACGCTCGGAGCCGTCCCGCAGCTCGACGACCGGCCCGAGGATCTCCGGGATCACGTCGCCGGCCTTGCGCAGCACGACCGTGTCGCCGATCAGCACGCCCTTGCGGGCCACCTCCTGCGCGTTGTGCAGGGTGGCGAACTCCACGGTCGAGCCCGCGACCAGCACCGGGGACACCATGGCCCGCGGCGTGACCCGGCCGGTGCGGCCGACCTGCGGGATGATGTCGAGGAGCTTGGTGTTGACCTCCTCCGGCGGATACTTCCAGGCGATGGCCCATCGGGGCGCGCGGCTGGTGGAGCCGAGCCGGCCCTGCACGTCGACCTCGTCCACCTTGACCACGACGCCGTCGATCTCGTGCTCGACGTCGTGGCGGTGCTCGCCGTAGAACCGGATGAACTCGCGGACCGCGTCGAGCCCCTCGACGACCTTCCACCGCTCGGACGTGGGCATCCCCCACGCCTTCAGCTGCTCGTACGCCTCCGACTGGCGGGTCGGCGTGAAGCCCTCGCGGGCACCGATGCCGTGCACGATCATCCGGAGCTGGCGGGACGCGGTGATCCGGGGATCCTTCTGGCGGAGCGAGCCGGCGGCGGTGTTGCGCGGGTTCGCGTACGGCACCTTGCCCTGCTCGACCAGCTGCGCGTTGAGGTCGGCGAACTGCTCGCTGGGGAAATACACCTCGCCGCGGATCTCCACCAGGGCGGGGGCGTCGCCGGTGAGCTGGTCGGGGATGCCGGCGATGGTGCGCACGTTGGGCGTGATGTCCTCGCCGACCCGGCCGTCGCCCCGGGTCGCGGCGCGGGTCAGCCGGCCGTGCTCATAGGTCAGGTTGACGGCGAGGCCGTCGATCTTCAGCTCGCACAGGTAGGTGACCGGGCCGCCGGCGTCGCGCTCGACCCGGGTCGCCCAGGCGGCCAGCTCGTCGTCGTCGAACGCGTTGTCGAGGCTGAGGAGCCGCTCGGCGTGCTCCACCGGGGTGAACTCGGTGACATAGGACCCCGCGACCTGCTGGGTCGGCGAATCCGGGGTGCGCAGCTCGGGGAACTGCTCCTCCAGACCCTCCAACTCGCGGAGGAGGACGTCGAACTCGCCGTCCGTGACCACGGTCGTGTTCAGCACGTAGTAGCGATACCGATGATCATTGATCTCTTCGGCCAGAATCTTGTGCCGCTCGCGCGCCGCCTGCTCAGACGTCAACCCAACCTCCCTGGTTCTTTTCGCCAGGCTAGTCGGCCCGTACGACACTTTCGGGCCAGGCCCCGCCGGCATACAGTGGGAAAACCCCAGGAGGTACGCATGTCCAACCTCTATCCCGGCGCGGCTGCGGTCATCTGTCTACTCCTCGTCGGGCTGGCCGCCATCCTGATCGTCAACATGAACCAGCGCCGCCGCCAGCCCTCCGCCCCACCACACTGGACGGGCGAGGTCCACAACACCCCCGACCTGCACGACCGTCCGCCCGGGCCCGCGTGGCTCGAAGGCCCGCAGCCCGGCGAGATCTGGTGGGCGGACGTGCCCTTCGCGGACGGCGAGGGTTCCGAGCAGCGGCCGTGCCTCGTGCTCCGGACGCACAAGGACCGGGCCGACGTCCTGAAGATCACGAGCCAGGACCAGGGCCGCGGCCCGAGGTACGTGGCGCTGCCGCCCGGCGACTGGGACAGCGGCGCGGGCCAGGACAGCTGGCTGGACCTGTCCGGGTTCTTCCGGGTGCACAACGCGGCGTTCGCGCACCAGACCGGGGTGTGCGACGAGAAGACCTGGTGGCAGGTCCGCCGCTACCACGAGACCGGCTGGGTCCCCTAGCGTTCCAGGAGCCGCTTGGCGGCCTCGGCGCACGCGCGCAGCGTCGCGTCCGCCACCTCGGGCGAACTCCCGGCCAGCCCGCACGTCGGCGTGACCACGACCTGGCGCGGCAGGTCTGCCGGCCTGAGTCCGAGCTTGTTCCACAGGTCCTCGACCCGGTCGGCGGCGGCCTTCGACGAGGCCCGGCCGACGGAGGGCGCGACCCCGGCGAGCAGCCCGAAGCCGGCGTCGAGCGCCTCGCCCAGCGGGTCGAGGTTGCCGAGCAGCGACAGGTCCAGGGCGACGCCGACCGCCCCGGCGGACCGGATCAGCGCGACGGGCACGTCCGGCGCGCAGCAGTGCACGACGACCGGCGCGCCGACCCCGGCGACGAGCCGCGCGAGCGCCTCGGTGGCGTCGGGCGCGGGGACGGCGGGGAAGACCCCCAGGCCTGATTCGGTACCGATGTGCCCCGCCAGGACCGCCGGCAGCGAGGGCTCGTCGAGCTGGACGAGGACGGTCGCACCGGGCACCCGGGCGGACACGGCCGCGACGTGCTGGCGCAGGCCCTCGGTGAGCGAGTCGACCAGGTCCCGGACCGCGCCCCGGTCCCGGAGCACCGCCCCGCCCACGGGCAGCTGGAGGCTGGCGGCGAGGGTCCACGGGCCGGCGGCCTGCACCTTGAGCGGCCCGGTGTAGCCCTCGGCGGCCACGGTGAACGCGTCGAGGTCGCGGGCCCACCAGTCGGCGGTGCGCCGCGCGTCCCTGCCGGGCCGGCCGGTGAGCTGCCAGCGGGCCGCGTACAGCTCGACGGGCATGTCCACGAGCAGGCCCATGGTCCGGCCGAGCATGTCGGCCCCGGCGCCGCGCGCCGGCAACTCCGGCAGGTACGGCAACGGCAGTTCGAACGCGACCCCGAGCGCGTCGCCCATCGCCGACCCGGGGTGCGACCCGATCCCGGTCGCGGCCCCCGGAGCCCACGGCAACCCCCGGCCGTCCCCAGCCCCCGGCTGCGCGACGGCGTCGTGCTCCCGGTCGATCGCCTCGAACGCGGCCCGCTCCACCGACCCGAGCGGCGAACGCGGCCCGGAGGCCCACCCGCCCGTCGAGCCGGTCACCGGGCGCCGGTGATGGTCGCCGAGCCGAGGACGATGTCGCCGGCCGGGTCGGGCCGGTAGACCACGATGGCCTGGCCGGCTGCGACGCCGGAGGCGGGGCTGGCGAGTACCGCGGTGAGGGTGGTGCCGTCTGTGGTCACAGTCGCAGGGTAGACCTCGCCGTGCGCGCGGAGCTGCACCTCGTACGGCCCCTCGACGGGGGCGTGCCACACGGCCCGGTCGGCGGTCACGGTGGTGACTTCCAGCGCCGAGCGCGGGCCGACGGTGACGGTGTTGGTGACGGGGGTGATGGACAGCACGTAGCGCGGCCTGCCGTCGGGCGCGGGCCGGCCGATGGACAGGCCCTTGCGCTGGCCGACCGTGTACGCGTACGCCCCGTCGTGGGCGCCGACGACGTCGCCGGTCACCGAGTCGACGATGTCGCCGGGCTGGGAGCCCAGGCGCTCGGCGAGGAAGCCGCGGGTGTCCCCGTCCGCGATGAAGCAGATGTCGTGGCTGTCGGGCTTGTCGGCGACGGCCAGGTCGCGCTGTGCGGCGAGCCCCCGGACGTCGGCCTTGGTGTGCGGCCCGAGTGGGAACACCGACCGGTCGAGCTGGTGCCGGTTGAGCACGGCGAGGACGTAGGACTGGTCCTTGCCGGCGTCCACGGACCGGCGGAGCAGCCCGTCGCCGCCCAGCCGGGCGTGGTGGCCGGTGACGACGGCGTCGAAGCCGAGGGCGAGGGCGCGCTCCAGGACCGCGTGGAACTTGATCTTCTCGTTGCACCGCAGGCACGGGTTGGGTGTGCGCCCCGCCGCGTACTCCGCGACGAAGTCGTCGACGACGTCCTCCTGGAACTCCTCGACCATGTCCCACACGTAGAAGGGGATGCCGATCACGTCGGCGGCCCGGCGGGCGTCGCGGGAGTCCTCCAGGGTGCAGCAGCCGCGCGCCCCGGTCCGGTAGGTCTGCGGGTTCTTCGCCAGCGCCAGGTGCACGCCGGTCACGTCATGGCCGGCCTCGACCGCCAGGGCGGCGGCGACCGCCGAGTCGACCCCACCGGACATCGCAGCCAGAACACGCATGCCATTCAGGTTACCCGGCTGTTCCGACCGCCCACCGGGCAGCTCGACGGAGTCCACCGGGCCGGGAACCAGGCCCGTTCTCGCAGCTCAGCGGCAGTCCCTGGCTCCCGGAACAGAGCCCTGTCCCCGGCGGCCCCGGGCACCACGGCCGACCGCCGATCGGCCCACGGGGGCCCGTACCCGTCAGCGCCGGATCTTCCCCGCCCGCCGGGCCCGCTCCACCGCCGTGGGCAGCGCCGCCACCAACGCGTCGATGTCCGTTTTCGCCGAGCCGTGCCCCAGGGAGAACCGCAGCGAGGACCGGGCCCGCCCGCTGTCGGCCCCCATGGCGAGCAGCACGTGCGAGGGCTGGGCCACCCCGGCCGAGCAGGCGGAGCCGGTGGAGCACTCGATGCCCTGGGCGTCGAGCAGCATGAGGAGCGCGTCGCCCTCGCAGCCGGGGAACGAGAAGTGCACGTTGGCGGGCAGCCGGTCGACCGGGTCGCCGTTGAGCAGGGCGCAGGGCACGGCGTCGCGGATCCGGTCGATCATCTCGTCGCGGAGCACGGCGAGTTCGGAGGCGAAGATCTCCCGGCGCGCGCCGGCCAGCTCGACGGCCCTGGCGAAGGCGACGATCCCGGCCACGTCGAGGGTGCCGGACCGCACGTCGCGCTCCTGGCCGCCGCCGTGCAGCAGGGGGGTGCACTCGGCGTCGCGGTCGAGGAGCAGCGCGCCGACGCCGGTCGGGCCGCCCAGCTTGTGGCCGGTGAGGGTCAGCGCGGACGCCCCGCTGGCGGCGAAGTCGACGGGGAGCTGCCCGACGGCCTGGACGGCGTCGGTGTGCAGGGGCACGCCGGCCGCGCGGGCGACGGCGGCCAGGGCCGCGACGGGCTGCACGGTGCCGACCTCGTTGTTGGCCCACATCACGGTGGCGACCGTCACGTCCGGGCCGAGGGCGGCGGCGAGCACCTCGGGGTGTACCCGGCCCAGCTCGTCCACGTCGAGCCACGTCACCTCGGCGCCCTCGTGCCGCTCCAGCCACTCGACGGCGTCGATGACGGCCTTGTGCTCGACGGAGCTGGCGACGACCCGGTTTCGGCCCTCGCCCCGGCGGGCCCAGTGGATGCCCTTGAGGGCGAGGTTGTCGCTCTCGGTGCCCCCGGCGGTGAACACGACCTCGCCGGGCCGGGCGCCGAGCACGGCGGCGACCCGCTCGCGGGACTCCTCGACCAGCCTGCGGGCCTTGCGGCCGGAACAGTGCAGGGACGAGGCGTTGCCGCCGGCGGTGGCTGCGGAGACGTACGCCTCCAGAACCTCCGGCAGCATCGGAGAGGTCGCGGCGTGATCGAGGTAAACCATCGCCGCCCAGCCTAGCGGGCAGCGGCCCTCCCCCGCGCGAGTCCCATTCGCGCCTCGACCACGGAGCCGCCGTACGCGAAGGTCGCGCCGTGCGCCACGAGGAGCCGGCGCATCCGGACGTTGTCGGCGAGCAGGCTCGCGCGGAGCTCGGCGAGGCCCCGGTCGCGGGCGTCGGCGACGAGCATGGCGACGAGGGAACGGCCGAGGCCGCGTTCCTGCCAACCGTCCTCCACCAGCACCGCGAGCTCGGCGACCCCGGGTTCGGGGGTGTAGGCGAGGTGGGCCAGGGCCACGGCCCGCTGCCCGGCCTGCACGAGGTAGGTGGCGCCCCAGCCGGGGTCGCAGAACGCCTTCCACATGTGTCCGGTGAGCTGCCGGCGGGCGACGAAGTACCGGGCCCGCCGGGTCTCGGCGGTGCACCGCCGGTGCAGGGCCTGCACCTCGGTCAGGTCGTCGGGGTGCAGCAGCCGGACGGGCAGCCGGGTGCCGTCGGCGAGCGAGACGGTCTCCCGGGACGCGGTGCCGTCGAGCAGCAGCAGCCGGACGAACGCCTCGGCCCGGGCCGCCTCGGTGAGCGTGAACGGCAGCCGGCGGGTGAGGCCGACGTGCCGGGCGGGCCCGATGGGTACGACCAGGTCGGCCTCCTCCCCGTCGGCGAGCCAGCGGGCGGCGTCGGCGCGGAGGAGCTCCATCAGCAGGTCGGGCAGGTTGCGCTGCTCGGCGGCGAGCCGGCCGGCGAGCAGCAGGGCCCGGGTGGGCTCGTCGACGAGGTCGCGCCGGGTGGCCGGCACGGTGACGACGCCCCGGCCGCCGGCGATCCGCAGCGCGGTGCCGACGGCCTCCCCGGACACCCCGGGCGGGGTCTCGACGATGAACTCGTCGACGACCCCGGCGGCGTCGACCTGCACGGTCAGGGTGAGGATGTTGCCGCCGACGTCGGCGAGTGCCCGGGACAGGGCCGCGAGCCGTCCGGGCCGGTCGTCCACCTCAGTGCGGATCCGCCAGAGACTCACGCGCCCACCTCGCTGTTCCCGGCGGGCGCGGGCTCCCGGGTCGCCGGGCCGCCGATTCGCTCGCTCATGTCTTCACAATGCGGGCAAAGTGTTTCCGGCGCGCTACGGACGGGTGAGATCGCCGTTGCGGATCACAACGCGGACAACCAGGCGTGTTCCGGGTGCACCTGTCCCAGCCAGGCGGCGAGCCGGGCGCGCCGGTCGGGGCCGAGCTGCGGCAGTACCCCGTCGAAGTCGTTCTGGTCCTTCGGTCGGACGTTCTTCGCCTTGAACAGGAGCACCAGCTCGGGGATGAGGTAGGGGATCCCGTCGCCGGTCAGGGCGATGATCTCCGGGTACGGGAGGCTGATCGTCGGATCGCGCCGGCACACCCACCGCCCGCCGTCGTGGGGCTCGCGGAACACGTCGAGGTGGAAGAGTCCGGTGGCCGGGTCGCTGAGCCAGGTCTGGTGGAGCTCGGGGTGGTCGCCGGCCTCGTCGTACGGCCAGAGCCGCATGTCGCCGGGCACCTCCCAGGTGTAGCCGGGCAGGGCGGCGTGGATCTCGGGGAACGAGCCGCGCGGGACGGCGATCTCCAGGTCCTCGTGCTCGCGGGTCACCTCGCCCCGGAAGAGGTCCAGCGCCCAGCCGGCGGCCACGTACCAGGGCGCGGTCACCCCGGCGAGGCGGTCGTGGATCTCCCCGGGGGTCCACCCCCGCCAGCGTGCGTCGCATTCCTCGTGCGTGATCGGCGTGCCACCCTCGGGAAAGTCCATGGCACATCCCTACCCGACCGGACAGGCCAAACGAAAACCCTTTATCCGGGTACTCGCGACCAGCGCTCCCGCCCGCACCGGACGCGGCCCCCGTCCCGGCCGCCCGCTGACATCCCCTGCCCCGGCGGCGTCCCCGGAACGGCGGGTGGCCGGGAAGCGTGTGCTTCCCGGCCACCTGTCACACCTGACTACGAGCGGCGCTTGCGGATCTCGTCACCGGCCTGCGGGACGACCTTGTGCAGGTCCCCCACGATGCCGAAGTCCGCGAGCTCGAAGATCGGCGCCTCGGCGTCCTTGTTGACCGCGACGATCGTCTTCGAGGTCTGCATGCCGGCCCGGTGCTGGATCGCGCCGGAGATGCCCAGCGCGACGTACAGCTGCGGGGAGACCGTCTTGCCGGTCTGGCCCACCTGGAAGGCGTGCGGGTAGAAGCCCGAGTCGGTCGCGGCGCGCGAGGCACCGACGGCCGCGCCGAGCAGGTCGGCGAAGTCCTCGACGACCTTGAAGTTCTCCGCCGAGCCCACGCCGCGGCCACCGGAGACGACGATGTTCGCCTCGGTGAGCTCCGGGCGGGAACCCTTGGCCTCGATCTTGCGCTCCAGCACCTTGGCGCCCAGGGCGCCCGCGTCGACGGACACGTCGACCGGGGTCAGGGTGCCGGCGGCGGGAGCGGCCTCGGGGGTGAGCGAGTTCGGCCGGAGGGTCACGAGCGGCAGGCCGCGGGTGACCTGGGAGTCCACGATGGTCGAGCCCGCGAACACCACCTGCTGGGCGGTGCCGTCGGCCGCGAGGCTGACGACGTCCGTGAGCAGGCCGTTGTCCAGCTTGACCGCGAGGCGGGCGGCGATCTCCTTGCCCTCCTGGGTCGAGCCGATCAGCACGGCGGCCGGGTTGACCTCGCCCACGAGGCGCGCGAGCACCGTGGCCTTCGGGGCCACCAGGTGGCCGTCGATCTCGGCGCTCTCGGCGACGTAGACCTTCTCCGCGCCGTACTCGGCCAGCTTGGGGGCCAGCGCCTCGGCCGTGCCGGGCGCGCCGAGCACGACGGCCGACGGGGTGCCCAGGGTGCGGGCGAGCGTCAGCAGTTCGAGGGTGACCTTCTTGACGCCGGTCGCGGTCGAGCCGTCGACGACGACGAGTACCTCAGTCATCTTTTTCCTTCTCCCCGGCTCAGACGAACTTCTCGGCGGTCAGGTACGTCACGAGGTCGACTCCACCGTTGCCGGAGTCCTCGACCTTGGTGCCGCCGGTGCGCGCCGGGCGCTTGGTGCTGCCGAGCACCTTGCTGGTCGCGCCGGCCAGGCCGACCTCGTCCGCCCCGATGCCCAGGTCCGCGAGGGACAGGGTGCTCACGGGCTTCTTCTTGGCGGCCATGATGCCCTTGAACGACGGGTACCGCGGCTCGTTGATGGTGTCCCAGACGCTGACGATGGCCGGGCCGGTGGCCTGGACGACCTCGTACCCCTCGTCGGTCTGGCGCTCGGCGGTCAGGGTGGCGCCCTCGACCGTGAGCTTGCGGGCACCGGTCAGCGCCGGGATCCCGAGCCGCTCGGCGAGCATGTGCGGCATGAGCTGGGTCCGACCGTCGGTCGACTCCGCGCCACAGATGACCAGGTCGAACTCGAGGGTCTTGAGGGCGGCGGCGAGCACCTTCGACGTGCCGAGCGCGCACGAGCCGTGCAGCGCGTCGTCCACGACGTGCACCGCGCCGTCGGGGCCCATGGACAGGGCCTTGCGGATGGCCTCGGTGGCGCTGTCGGGCCCCATCGTCAGGAGGGTCACCTCCGACCCGCCGTTCGCCTCGGCGATCTTCAGCGCCTCCTCGATGGCGTATTCATCCATCTCGTTGATGACGTTGCTCGCCGACGCGCGGTCGACGGTGGCGTCGTCAGCGCGCAAATTGCGCTCGGAGCCGGAATCCGGCACCTGCTTCACAAGTACGACAATCTTCATCGCCGGACACGACCTCCTGCTGAACGAGCGTTAAGCTCCGGTATGACGTGAGCCTTTCGCGCACGGCCGCACGGGTCAACCCGCGCCGCTGTGTGCTTGGCCACCGCCCATGTTACTAGCCAGTAGCTAGCAGTCTAGTAGATGTCTTGTGGATCTCACTCTGCCAGGCGTTCCGGCCAGGCATGATGTGGGTGACGCAAAGTACACGATAGTGGCGTCACATCCCTCCTCCGCACACGTCTTGAGCCCAGGAGGTGTCCAGCGATGACGAAAAACTCAGAAGTCGCGGCCGAGCCCACCCAGGAGCACCACCCGCAGCCACCCCCCGACGAACACCTGTGCACCTGCGGGAAGCTCCGCGAGGAGTGCCTGCGGGACCAGTTGCACGACATGTTCCAGATCCCGCCGACGAAATAGGCCGGGCCGGGTCAGGCTGGGCGGCGGAGTTCCACCTCGCCGCCCACCACCCGGCCGCCCAGGCCCGTGAACAGCGCGTTCGAGCCGGTGTTGGTCTCGTCGACCTCGCAGGCCACCTCGGCGACCCCGCGCGCGTGCAGGGCACGGAAGACCGCACCCACCAGAGCCAGAGCCAGACCCTTCCGCCGGTACGCGGGGAGCACGCCGACCATGCCCAGCCGGGGTAAGGGGCGCGGTCCGTCCCAGACCCGGACCAGCCCGACCAGGTCCCGACCTGCCAGCGCGCCGCCGACGGCCCCCGCGTCCCGGGCGGCCCCGGGATCGCGGTCCGCCACGGCCACCAGGTAGTACTCCGGGCGGAAGAACGGCGACTCCCAGGTCTCCTCCCGGAACCACACCGGATCGGGCCGCCAGCCGGCCGCGCCGGGCACGTCCTCCCGCAGCGCGCAGTCCAGCTCCATCAGCTCCAGCCCGAGCTCGGCGGCACTGACCAGCGCGATCCCCGCCGGGACCGGGGCGTCGACCACGGACACCGGCACCAGATATTGGTGCTCCCGCCGCTCGGCCACGAACCCGAGCCCCTCGAACAGCGGCGCGTCGTCGACGGGCACGGTCACGTACACCTCGCCGGGGACGGCCCCGGCGAGCGGGGCGTAGGCGTCCGGGCGGGTCGGGCCGAAGTACAGGGTGTGCCGGCCGTCGGGGCGCCGCCACGGGTTCAGCACCCCGACGACGGCGTCGTCCTGCCAGGCGAGCCAGGTGTCGCGGTCCTCGCTGTGGTACTCCTCGATCTGGGCCCGCAGCTCCTCCACCGGGTCCCCGGTCCAGGCCGCGAGGGCCCCGTACTCACCGTCGAACCTCGTCACCCTCAGCGTCATGCGCCGCAGGCTAGCGGCCCGGCCCGGCCCCGGGCGACGGAATTACCCGCGCCCGCGATCACCGGATGACCCGCCCCGGCGGGCGCGGGCCGCGGCGTGTCAGTACTTCTCCCGCTCCGGGTAGCCGAGTTCACGGCGCATGCCGTTCTCCGTCAGGCCGTCGGGGTGCCCCGGGTAGGTGCGCTCGGGCGTGCGCGGGTCGCCGTCGTGGTCGACGGGCAGCCCGACCGCCTCCCGTTCGTGGTTGGGGGCGCCCGGGTTGGCGGCGCCCCCGTACGTCCCCGGCGCGCGGGTGTCGTGGGCGTAGTCGTAGACGTGCGCCAACTCGTGGAACAGGATCGTGAGCGGCCGGCCACCGGCGGAGCTGCCCGTACCCGGATAGGCGGGGTTGTACGTGATCTCGTACTTCTCGCTGAACTCCCAGACCCTGTCGTACCGCGCGTGCCCGGCCTCGTCCCGGCCCTCCCGGATCGTCAGCTGGTCGCCCTGGTAGGCGATGGCGCCGAGGACCGGCCAGTCCGCCGCGACGGCCCTGGTCCGGTCGTGCGCCCGGTCGATGGCCGTCAGCATCTCCTGGCCGAGCGGGGAGCCCTCCAACATGCCCAGGTCGGCCTTCACCCGGGCCACGAACTCGGGCGAGCCCTGCACCTCGATCGTGTCGCCCGGATGCCCCCTGATCTCCACGGTCACGGCCCGCTCCGCGTCGACCCGGTCCCCGGACTGGGTGAACGCCCGGTCCGTTCCCGTGCCGCCCGACCCGGTGTCGGCCCCGCGCCCACCGTAGAGCCGGTCGTCGCCCTCGCCGCCGCGCAGGGTGTCGTCGCCCTCGCCGCCGGAGAGCACGTCCGGGCCGGCGCCGCCGTCGAGCTGGTCGCCGCCCCGCGCGCCCTCCAGGTAGTCGGCGCCGGACTGGCCCGACACCCGGTCGTCGCCGGACATGCCGTAGAGCACGTCGTCGCCGGCGCCGCCGGTGACCGTGTCGTCGCTGTCGCCCGCGTCCACGTAGTCGTCGCCCGCCCCGCCGGAGATCCGGTCGGCCGCCGCCCCGCCGTACAGGCGGTCGTCGCCGGCCCCGCCGAGCAGCCGGGTCGCGCCGTCCCCGCCGTGGATCCGGTCGTCGCCGTCGCCGCCCAGGACCGTCAGACGCAGCGGGGTACCGGGCGGCACGTCGATCTCGTCGTTGCCTCCACCCGCGCGGATCACCAGGTCCATGCCGTCGAAGATCTGGCGCTCGATCCCGTTGACCACGAGGAACCGCTCGCCGGTCCGCTTGTCCACCCGCACGGACACGTGGTCGTTCCCCGGTCCGGTGTCGACGATCAGCGTGCCGTCCACGACGAGGAACACCGTCCCGTCCGGCTCCGGTGGCAGGGTGAACCAGTCGGTCGAGCCGTCCCAGGTGGCGCCGATGGTCCGCAACGGGGTGCGCAACTTCTCCAGCGCGACGAACTGGCTGGTCAACGTCACGTCCAGGTCGGCCCGGATGTCGCTGGCCGCCTGGATCTCGGCGATCACCACCTGGGTCTGGTCCCTGCCGAGCATCGTGACCGTGACCTGGTCATCCGTGAACGTCGCCCCGACCTTCGCGGACAGCCGGGCCCGGCTGTCGTCGAGCGCGCCCTGCGCCGTGCCGAGCGCGGCGGCGGCGGTCTCCAGCGCGAGCGCCGCCGCGCCGAAGTGCCCGCCGACCGCCTCGACGTCGGTGGTGACCTTGCGGCGGTGCGCGTCGTAGGTCTCGGCCGTGGTGCCCGTCCACTCGGCGGCGAAGACCGCCCCGGTGGCCGTCGTGACCGTCTCGGCGGCGCGCTGCGCCCCGGCCCCGAACAGGCGCAGCGCGGACGCGGCGGCCCGCAGCGCGGCGGGATCGGCCCCGAGCCGCCACAGGTTGGCGATCGTCTCGACCTCGCTCACCGCAGGCCCTGCCGGGTCGGGGTCCGGGCGGCGGCGTTCTCGTCCGCCCGCTGGTACGCCGCCGCGACCAGCAGCAACCGCTCGTAGTCGGTCTCCAGCAGCCCGACGAGCCGGTCGACCGGGACGGCGGCCTCCTCGGCCACGGTGGCCCAGGAGCCGGCCAGGTCCCTGCCGCCCCGGGTCACGCCGAACGCGGCGGACGGCAGCGCCATCGCGGGCCGGGCGGTGTGCAGGGCGTCGGAGAGGGCGGTGGCCGCCGCGTCGAAGGCGGCGGCCAGTCGGGCCAGCTCCCGGGCGTCGGCTCTCACCTCTTCGGGCATGCCCCGACGGTAGCGGACATGCGCAACCCTCTATGCCTGCCCGGGAGCCCGCCCGCCGGGGTCCGGCGCCCGCCCAGGGCCCGCTACGGCTGCCAGATGTACGGCGTGGTCCGGGTGACCGCCGTCATGCCCAGGCGCTCCAGGATCGGCCGGGAGTCCTCGGAACAGTCCACCTGGAGGTAGGAGTACCCGCGCGCGTGGGCGAGCCGCGCCCGGTACGCCACGAGGGCCTTGTAGATGCCCCGGCCCCGCCACTCGGCGAGCGTGGCCCCGCCCCACAGCGAGGCGAAGCTGCGCGACCCGAACCGGATCCACGCGGCCGACACGACCAGCCCGTCGGCCTCGGCGACGACGATGGTCAGCCCGTTCGGGTCGGCGGCCAGCTCGCCCAGCAGGCCCTCGGCCAGGTCGCTGCGGTCGGTGCCCCAGACCACCTCCTCCATGGCGACGATCCTGGCCAGGTCCTCCGGGGAGGTCACCTCCCGCAGGGTCACGCCGGACGGCGGGTCGGCGGCGACGGCCAGGGGTCCGACCGGGCCCACGACGACCGTCTCGGGGTCCTCGGCCTCGAAGCCGGCGGCCAGCAGCCGGTCGGGCAGGTCGGCGGGCAGATCATGCGAGTAGGTCTTCCACTCGAACCGTTCACCCCGGGCCGCGTAGAAGTCCCGCTGGCGCGCGATGAACGCGTCGAGTTCCGCGCCGTCGAGGCCGCCCAGGTCCCGGTGGTACCCGATGAAGCCGCCCCACGGCAGCCCGGAGACCCGCCAGATGGGTCCGTCCTTCTCGACAGTGGCCCCGAGGGGCAGGTCGTCGGGGTCGTGGCCCCGCATCTCGGCGTCGAACGCCGTCAACAAGTCAGTCATCCCCGGCAGCCAAGCACGTGCGGACGCCGGCCGCCATCGGTTTAGCGGGACCGCCCCGGCGGCCGCCCGGTCCGCCGGGGCGGAGGTGCGACTTCGGGGAAGACGCCGTCGATCCCGTCCGAAGGACGACGCCTTCCCCGAAGAAGACAAGAACATGCCACACGCCGATCCGGGGTGCGCCACGCGGGTCGGCCGTGCGGCACCGGTCAGGCCGCCAGTACCGGCACGTCCGCCAGCAGCGCGACCCGCACGCGCACCCCGGGCACCAGGCCACCGGCGAGCGGACTCGGCACGTCGGCGACGATCTCCCGCCCGCCGGGCAGCTCCAACGCGAGCCGGGTCAGCGCGCCGTGGAAGGTCCGGGCCGCGATCACGATGTCCCCGGTCGGGTCGGCCACCACGGTCAGGGCCTCGGGGCGGACCAGGATCTCGGTGTCGCCGTCGCCCGCGAGTTCCCGGGGGGTGCCGAACACCTCGACGGCCGTGGGCGAGATCCGCCGGGCCGGCAGCCGGTTGGTGGTGCCGACGAACTCGGCCACGAACGCGGTCGACGGCCGGTGGTACAGCTCGTCGGGGCTGGCGAGCTGCTCGACCCGCCCGGCCCGGAGCACGGCGACCCGGTCGGCGATCGACAGCGCCTCGCTCTGGTCGTGCGTGACGAACAGGGTCGTGGTGCCCAGCCGCTGCTGGATCCGGCGGATCTCGTCGCGGAGCTGGGTCCGGACCTGCGCGTCGAGCGCGGACAGCGGCTCGTCGAGGAGCAGCACCCGGGGCTCGATGGCCAGGGCCCGGGCGAGCGCGACCCGCTGCTGCTGGCCGCCGGAGAGCTGGTGCGGGTACGCCTTGGCCTTGTCGCCGAGGCCGACGAGTTCGAGCAGCTCGGTGGCGCGCGCCCGGCGGGCGGCCGACCCGACCCGGCGGACCCGGAGCCCGAAGGCCACGTTCTCCAGCGCGGACAGGTTCGGGAACAGGCTGAACGCCTGAAACACCATGCCCATGTCGCGCTTGGCAGCCGGTACCCGGGTGATGTCCGCGTCGCCGACCAGTACCGAGCCGGAGTCGACGGTCTCGAACCCGGCGAGTACCCGCAGCGCGGTGGTCTTGCCGCAGCCGGACGGGCCGAGCAGGGCGATCAGCTCGCCGGGCTCGATGGCCAGGTCCAGCCCGTCGAGAGCCTTGACGCCCCCGAAGGACCGATGCAGCCCACTCATCCTCACGGACGTCATGCCTTCTTCTCTTTTCGGTCCAGTGCGGAGACGGACAGCAGCAGCAGCCAGGTGAACACGAGGCTGGCGAGGCTGACCGCGACGGAGAGCTTGCCGTCCGAGCCGCCGACCTTCACCAGCCACACCGGGACGGTCTCGAACAGCAGGATGCTGGCCACGGTGAACTCGCCCAGCACCAGCGCCAGGGTGAGGAACGCCGCGCCGAGCAGCCCGGACCGCAGCTGCGGCAGGACGACCCGGCCGAGCACGGTGCCCCAGGAGGCCCCCAGGCCCCGGGCCGCGTCGACCAGGGTGCCCAGGTCCCCGCCGCGGATGCCCGCGTCGAGGCTGCGGTACGCGAACGGGAGGGCCAGGACGACGTACACGATGACGAGTACCCAGGGCAGTTCCGGGTCCTGGATGGACACCAGGAAGTCCCCGATCGGCGTGCCCGCGAGTTCCTCGGGGCCCATGCCCAGCAGGCTGCGGACGCCCACCACGAGCGCGATCGGCGGCACGGCCAGCGGGAGGAGGGACAGGTTCTCCACCAGGGGGCGCAGCTTCGGCAGCTTGAGGTGCACGACCAGCAGGGCCGGCAGCACGACGACGAGGACGCCGAGCACGGTCAGGACGGCCAGGGTCATGGAGCGGCGGAGCGCGTCGGCGAAGCCCGGGGAGCCCACGATGTCGCCGTAGACGCCGGTGCCGTCGGAGACCGTGAAGGCGAAGGAAGCCACCAGGGGGACGACGAAGTACAGGCCGACGAGGAGGAGTGCGAACCGGCGGATCACCGCAGCCACCTCGACGTGCGGCGCTGCAGGAGCCAGTACCCGACCATCATCACGCCGACGATGATCAGCATGTCGAGGGCCAGCGCCGCGCCGATCCCCTCGCCGCCGACCAGCACGTTGCCGCTGAGCACGTCGGCGATCTGGAGCGTGATCAGGGGCACGGAGCCGCCGACCAGGGCGGCGGCCGTCGCGTAGGCGCTGAACGCCCCGCAGAACAGCAGCAGCGCGCCCGCGCCGACGGGCGGGGCGAGCACGGGGGCGCCGACATGCCGCCAGTAGTGCCAGCGGGAGCCGCCGAGGCTGGCCGCAGCCTCGCCCCACTGCGGCTTGACGGCGTCCAGGGCGGGCAGAACGACGAGCACCATGAGGGGTACGAGGAAGTAGAGGTACACCACGGACAGCCCGACCATGTTGTACAGCGAGAACCCGGTGTCGGCGAGCCCGAGCACCTTGGTCACGATGCCCGCGTTGCCGATGGTGGCCATGAACGCGAAGGCCAGCGGCACGCCGCCGAAGTTGGCCAGCACCCCGGACGCGGTGGTGACCACCTTGCGGAGCAGCCCGGGCTTGCTCCTCACGACGGCCTGCGCGATGAGCGTGGCGAGAATGGCGCCGAGCACCGCCGTGACCAGGGACAGCTTGAGGCTGCCGGCCAGGGCGATGCCGTAGGCCCCGCCGACGGTGTCGCCGAGGCTGGTCGCCCCGGTCGCCAACACGGCGACAGGAGCGACCAGACCGATCCCGACGATCACTACGAAGGGGACGAGCGCGAACCACTTGCTCAAGAGGTGATCGCCTTCGCCCAGTTGTCGGCGAGGACCTTCTTCACCGCCGTGATCTGGTCCGGGGTCGGGAACTTGACCTCGCCCTCGACCTTCGGCAGCTTGGCGACCAGGTCGGCCTTCGCGGAGTTGGCGGTGACCATCTTCGGCAGCCGGACCGGGCGGGCGTAGCCCTTCAGCCACAGGTTCTGGCCCTCGTCGGAGTAGAGGAACTCCTGCCACAGCCGTGCTGCGGCCGGGTGCGGGGCCGACTTGTTGATCGCCTGGTTGTAGTAGTTCGCGTACTTGCCGTCGGCCGGCACCGCGACCTTCCAGTCGATGCCCTTGTCCTTGTACTTGTCGGAGTACCCGGCGTTCAGGTAGTCCCAGTCGATCGAGATCGGGGTCTCGCCCTTCTCGATCGTGGCCGGGGTCGACTCGACCGGCAGGAAGTTGCCGGCCTGCTTGAGCTTCGCGAACCAGTCGATGCCGGGCTGGATGTTGTCGAAGCTGCCGCCGTTGGCGAGCGAGGCGGCGTACACGCCGGCGAACGCCGAGCCGGACTTGGTCGGGTTGCCGTTGAGGGCGACCTTGCCCTTGTACTCGGGCTTCAGCAGGTCCGCGAACGTCGTCGGGCAGACCGCGATCTTCTTGGCGTCGCAGCCGATGGAGACGTAGCCGCCGTAGTCGTTGAACCAGCGCCCCTCGGCGTCCTTCTGGTTGGCCGGGATCTCGTCCCACTTGGCGACCTTGTAGGAGGCGAACAGGCCCTCGGCGGCGCCGGAGAGCGCGAAGGCGCTGCCCAGGTCGAGTACGTCGGGAGCCCGGTCCTGGCCCTTGAGGCTCTTGACCGCGTTGATCTCGTCGGCGGAGGAACCGTCCGGGTTCGCCTCCTCCAGCTTGATCCCGTACTTCTCCGAGAAGGTCTTGAGGATCTCGCCGTAGTTGGCCCAGTCGTGGGGCAGCGTGATGACGTTGAGCTGCCCTTCCTTCTTGGCAGCCGCGATCAGCGCGTCCATGCCGCCCAGGTCGGCCGCGCTCTTCGCCTCGGCCGCGCTGGTCGTCGCGGCCGCCTTCTCCTTGGCCTTGGACGACGAACCGCAACCGGCGAGGCCCGCCACCGCCACCATGGCGGCGACGCTCACCACTAGAACACGCTTCACTGCTGCTCCTCCAACGGGAATGTCTGGCCCCGTCAGAGTGGGCAGAGAGCGTGTCGCGGAGGTGAACGCGGCGTGAGTCCCGCTCGAACCCTGTGGGCCCGAGCGGCGACAGTCGGCTGTGCGGTGATCAAAAGCACTGCTCAGAGGCTCGGAGCGGTGGGAAAAGTAGTGGTCTAGACCACTTAGGGGGTGTACGCCTCATCCGTGTGGCTCAGCTCCAGCAGCGTGTTCCCGCCGAACTGGTAGACGGCGGTGCGCCGGAGGTTCAGCCCCGCCGCGGGCACGTCCGGCGTCCGGGTCAGGTAGACCACCGTGGCCTTCTGGCCGCCGATCGCCACCGACTGGACCGGCTCCCGGTCGGCCAGCTGCACGAGCACCGAGCACACCGGGGCGCCGGCCTCCCGCTTGCAGAGCATCAGACCCCAGAACCGGCCGGTGGTACCCGACGTGCTGCTCATGATCGTGGCAAGAGTGGAGAGTCCGCCGTGCGGGTCCAGGTTCCCGGTCGCGCACGGCGCCTGGACCGCGAAGGTCAGTCCGTCCGGCCCCGACCACTGGCCGTCGACGAGCGGCACCCCGGCCGCGGCGTAGGGCGGCTTCGTGCCCCGGACCTTCGCGCCCCGCACCTCGGCGCAGGTCACCGACGACCCCGCCGGGGTGGGCGCGCCGGTGGCCGCCGGGGCGGTGGTCTGCACCGTCGACGCGCCCGGGGCGGGCTTGGCCGGCGCGTCGGCACAGCCGGCGAGCAGGCCGGTGGCCGCCACGGCCGTGACCAGGGCGGCGGCACTCCACGAACGATGTCCCCACATGGCGGTTCCTCTCGGCACGAGCGTGTGCCGGAACGTAGCAACGCCGCCCGCCGGAAATCCGGCACTGTCCGAACCACGACCGAGCCGCGGGGTACGGTCCGGACATTCGCGCCCTGGTCGGACGCCCGGTCGGACCGTCCCGTCGGACCTTCCCGGCTCAGGCGGTCCCGACCGGTTCCACCGCGCGCAGCGACCCCGGCCGCCCGGTCCGCTCGATCTCCGCCCGGACCCGGAGCATCAGCTCCCCGGACGCGCGCCACCCCGCCGGCTCCCCGGCGAACACCTCGTCCCGGGAGCGTGCCGTGACCGTCCAGCCCCCGGGCCGCCAGCGCCGCCGCAGGTGCCAGTACCGCAGGCCGCCGCCCGCCGACGTGAACACCTCCACGTCAGCGCGCCCGGACCGCGCCCCGGATCTGGCGCATCGAACGCGGCCAGCCGGTCGCCTCGATCTCCATCCGGGTCTGCTCGATCAGCTCGGCCGACGCCCCCCAGCCGGACACCTCGGCCACGAACTTGTCCCCGCCCGACTTCGCCGTGACCGTCCACGGCACCCCGAACGCGGTCCGCGCGATGACCAGCACCGGCACGATCAGCAGCAGGAGCAGGATCTCCGCCAGGAAGATCACCGCGATCAGCAGGAACGGCAGCACGATGATCAGGAACAGGATCAGCATGATCGGGTGGTCGATGTCGAAGCTGAGGCCGTTGACAGCGTCCAGGCTGTCGAGCCGGTTCTTGGGTCGCCAGGGCAGCCAACGCCGCCGGACCCGCCAGCGCCGCCCGCCGCGGCCGGTGACGGTCACGCGAGGTTCGACGAGCGCGGGTACGCGTCCGCCGGGTCGGTCAGCACGTTCACCAGGTACGGCACGCCGGACGCGAACGCCCGGTTCAGCGCGCCGGACAGGTCCCCGGCCTTCGCCACGGTCTCCCCCGCTCCGCCCAGGCCCTTGACCACCTCGTCGTAGCGCAGGCCCGGTTGCAGGTCGGCGGCCACGTCGTAGCCGTACAGCTGGCGCATCGGGTGCTTCTCCAGTCCCCAGATCCCGTTGTTGCCCACCACGATAACGACGGGCAGGTCCTGCCGGACCAGGGACTCGACGTCCATGAGGGAGAATCCGGACGCGCCATCGCCCATCAGGACACAGATCTGCCGATCCGGGTACGTGTACCGCGCGCCCATCGCGTAGCCCATCCCGGTGCCCAGGCAGCCGTACGGCCCCGGGTCGAGCCAGCAGCCGGGGGTCGCCGGTTCGAGGTAGCGGCCCGCGTAGGACACGAAGTCGCCGCCGTCGCCGATCGTCACCGCGTCCCGGTCGAGCACCTTGCGCAGCTCCCCGTACACCCGGCTGGGGCGGATCGGGTCGGTGTCGGCCGCAAGCGCCGCCCGGTCGTCCTCGCGGGCGGAGTCCTCGATCTCGCGGAGCTGTTCGAGCCAGTCGTCGTGGTCGGCGCGCGGCCCGGCGTAGTCGGCGAGGGCGGTCAGGATCGCGCGCAGGTCGCCGGCCGGGGACACCTCGGGCTCGATGTGCGTCGCGCGCTGCGCCGGGTCGTCGACGATGTGCACCAGGGTGGCCGCGCCGAAGTCGCCGAAGCTGAGCCGGAAGTCCAGCGCGGTACCGATGACGGCCACCACGTCGGCGTCGGACAGCGCCGCGCGCCGGCTCTTCGAGAACGCCAGCTCGTGCTCCGGCGGCAGCGAGCCCCGGCCCATCCCGTTGGTGTAGACCGGCACCCGCAGGTTCTCGGCCGCCGCGCGCAGGGCGCCCACCGCGTCCCCGGTGTACACATCGGACCCCGCGATGATCGCCGGCCGTTCCGCGCCGGCCAGCAGCGCCGCGGCCCGGGACACCTCGTCGGGGTCGGCCTCCACGACCGGGGGCGCGAACATCCTCGGCAGGGTCACCGGGTCCTCGGGGTGGCCGAACAGCACCTCGAGCGGGAAGTCCAGGAACGCCGGTCCCTTGTGGCCGGAGATGGCGGCCATCGCCGCCGCGTACACGTCGGCGACGATGTCCTCGGTGTCGAGCACCGTGCCGGCGTGCTTGGTGACCGGAGCCAGCAGCGGTACGTGGTCGAGCTCCTGGAGGCTGCCGGAGCCCCAGCGCCACGAGGGTGCCCGGCCGCCGAACACCAGCACGGGCGAGCCGTTGAACTGGGCGGTGGTGACCGCCGAGATGCCATTGGTGACCCCGGGGCCGGCGGTCAGCGCCGCCAGGGCCGGGCGGCGTTGCAGCTTCGCCACGGCCTCGGCGGCGAACACCGCGGACTGTTCGTGCCGGACGTCGAGGATGCGCAGGCCGGCGCGCTGGGCGGCGTCGTACAGCGGGAAGATGTGCCCGCCGGACAACGTGAACAGCTCGTTGACCCCGAAGCCGCGCAGCGCGGCGAGCGCGAGATCACCGCCGTGCCCCGCGATCGTCTCAGTCATCCCAGCACCTTACCCGGGGGTAGATAGGCGGGACAGCCCTCAATTTCCGGGGCGGTCCGCCGCCCAACCCCGGGCGGCGGAGCCCTCTAGCGCCCGGTGAACTTCGGCGCCCGCTTCTCGACGAAGGCGGCCATGCCCTCCGCCTTGTCCTCCGTGGCGAACAGGCCCGCGAACAGCTGGCTCTCCCAGGCCAGGCCGGTGGCCAGGTCCACGTCCAGGCCGCTGTCGATGGCCTGCTTGGCGGCCTTGAGCGCCTGGGCGGGCCCGTTCGCGTACCGCTCGACCAGCTCCGTGGCGGCCGTGAACACGTCGGCGGCGGGCACGATCTTGTCGACCAGGCCGATCCGGTACGCCTCCTCGGCGTCCACCAGCCGGCCCGAGAAGATCAGGTCCTTGGCGCGCGCCGGCCCGATCAGCCGGGCCAGCCGCTGGGTACCGCCCGCGCCGGGGATGACGCCGAGGGTGATCTCCGGCTGGCCGAGCTTCGCGTCCTCGGCGGCCACCCGCCAGTCACAGGCCAGGGCGAGCTCGCAGCCACCGCCGAGCGCGTACCCGGTGATCGCGGCGACCACGGGCTTCGGGATCCGGGCGACGGCGTCGAACGCGCTGGACAGGTCGCGGGCGCGGGCGCTCATCGCCACGTACCCCATGTCGGCCATCTCCTTGATGTCCGCGCCGGCCGCGAAGACCTTCTCGCCGCCGTACACGATGACGGCCCTGATCTCCTCCCGGGCGGTGGCCTCCTGGGCGGCCGCGCGCAGCTCCTCCTGGACCTGCGTGTTCAGCGCGTTCATCTTCGGCCGATCCAGACGGATCACCGCGATGCCGTCCTTACCAGTCTCCAGCCGCACGAACTCACCCATGACCGACCTCCACCGCCGACGCCTCTGTCGGGGCCCAGACTAAAGGAGAGGCGCGGCAGGGGGGTGTGGGGCTATCGTGCGCGCGTGACGAACTGGCAGGAAATCCTGGACAACGAGTACGCCATTCCCGCCGACCGGCCGTTCGCCGAGCTGATGGACGAGCTCGTTGAGCTGCTGAGATCACCAGATCCACACCTGCGGGACGCCGTGGGCTACAACATCGCCGCCGAATGGGTCGAGCACCTCGAGGAGCCCGACCGGGTCGCACTCGGCGACACGATGGCGCTGCGGATGACCGACGACCCCGAGATCCAGGCCCGCACGTTCGCACCGCTGATCCTCGACTGCGTCGTTTCGGAGGGTACGTTCCGGCCGGAGTGGCTCGACGCCTTCGTCAAGTGGTACCCGACGGAGCCGGACATCCGGGGCTACCACCCCGAACTGGGCTGGCTGCACGCCGTCGCGCACGGGGCCGACCTGCTGGGCGCGTTCGGCCAGTGCCCCGCCGTCGACGTGGACGACCTGCTGACCCTGCTCGACGTGGGCATCGACCGCCTGGTGGCCCCCACCACGCACGTGTTCGACGCGCAGGAGGACGACCGGCTCGCCTACGCGCTCGCCCGGGTCCTCACCCGCCCCGAACTCACCGAGGACGAGGCCGTCGACTGGCTCGACCCGGCCCGGGAGACCTTCGCCGTCCGGCTGCGGACCGGCCCGACCGTCCAGGCGACGAACACGATGCGCACCCTGCGGATGCTGTACATGTTCGCCGACCGGGGCGCGCTCCTCGAGGGCGGCAGCGCTCCGGTGCCGATCCCGCACGCCCGGGAGCTGAAGCGGGCCCTGGGTTCCGTACTGCGCCCGACGTTCACCCGGATGGGCTGACCAACCGCACCGCACCGCCGCTGACACACGGTCGGCGACGCACCGCACTGCCGGCCGGCGCACGGCCGGCGATCACGGACCGGCTGACCCCGGTGGGGCTCGAGTCCCCGGACCGGGGCTCGCGCGGAGGTCGGAGCCCGCGCGAGCCCTGGTCCGGCCCACCCCCTCCCGAGCCGATCGCCCTGCCCCGGACGCACCGGAGCCGGCGTCCCGCCCGGTCGCGCACCCGGCGGAACCGGCCTCCCGTCCGGTCAAGCACCCGGATCACGCACATGGAAAGGCCCGCCCGGATCAGATCCCGGCGGGCCTCTCGCGTGGGTGCTACAGCGTCTCGGTGACCTTCTTCAGGCCACGCGGCGCGTCCGGATCCTCGCCCCGGGCCAGCGCCAACGACAACGCCAGCTGCTGCAACGGCAGGATGTCCAGCAGCGGCGCGTACCGCTCGTCCACGGCCGGCGTGCCGATCGTCATGCCCGCACCGATGGTGACGACGTCGGCCCGGCGCTCGCCCAGCTTGGCCAGCACCTCGCGCATGGACTGTCCGCCCGGCCCGGAGCCGGCGACGGCGAGCACCGGCACGTCCGGGTCGGTCATCGCCAGGGGGCCGTGCAGCAGGTCGGCGCCCGAGAACGCCAGGCCCGCAATGTAGGAGGTCTCCATCAGCTTCAGGGCGGTCTCCCGGGCGGTCGGGTACGCGTACCCCCGGCCGGTGGTGACGATCCGGTCGGCGAACCGGTAGCGGGGCGCGAGCTCGGTGGCGGTCGGGTCGGCGAGCAGCTTCTCGGCGAGTCCGGGGATCCGCTCCAGCTCGGCGCGCTCGTCGGCGGGCAGCGCGCCGCCGGCCCTGACGCCCTCGACGAGCATGAGCAGCGCGAACAGCTCCGCCGTGTACGTCTTCGTCGCGGCGACCGCGCGCTCGTGCCCGGCGAGCACGTCCACGTGCAGTTCGGCGGCGGCGGCCAGCGGGGAGGCGGCGTTGTTGGTGACCGCGAGGGTGTGCGCGCCCCCTTCGCGGGCGGCCCGGACGACCTCGACCAGGTCGGGCGACCCGCCGCTCTGGGACACGCCCACGACCAGGGCGTCCTCGAACCGCGGCCGGGCGCCGAACAGGGTCACGGCGCTCGGGGAGATCAGGCCGACGGGGATGCCGAGCCGGATCTCGGTGAGGTACGCCGCGTACAGCGCCGCGTGGTCGGACGTGCCGCGCGCGGTGAACAGCACGAACTTGGGCTGCCACTCGGCGACCTTGGCGGCGACCTCCGCGATCGCACCGGCCCCCTCCTCCAGCAACCGGGCGTAGCCCGCGGGCTGCTCGGCGATGTCGGTGGCCATGCCGATCCCGGCCTGTTGTGCGATCACTGCGCCTCCTCGTGCGATGTCCTCTGCGCACAGCATGCTCGATAATGCTCGTGAAGTCCAGTGACCAAGCTCAAACGCGCACCCATCGCGCGTGTACTGCGCACGCGTCCGTCATTAGAATGCGCCTTTATTCCCGCTGTGTCCCCCATTGCGCATGCGCGAACTGCGCGAACGGCGGCACACGGCGGTGCGCGGCCGTTCCGGTGCACGGGAAGGGCGCCCGCCATCCGGAGATGACGAGCGCCCGACAGTGTGACGGAGGCGGCGGTCCGGAGCCCCGGCCACGGCGACCCGACCGAGAACCGGCCCAGGGCCCGACCGCGGCGACCGACCGACGGCGGCCCAGGGCCCGGCCTGGGGCGACCCGACCGAAGGGGCCGCCCCACCGCTACGCCTCCACCAGCTCCTTCTCCGCCCCGTCGGACGCCCCCGGCGCCCCGCCGCGCAGCGGTACGTGCTGGATGAAGATCGCCAGCACCACCGACAGCACGGTGAACACCACGCCCCAGCCGAACACCGTCGCGGTGGCGTCGGCCACGGCCTGCCCGAACATCGTCTTGGCCTCCGTGGTCAGCTGCGCCAGGTCGGCGGGGTTCATCCGCGCCCCGCTGCTGGCCAGCTTGTCGGCGACGTCCGTCGGCAGCCCGGACAGCCCGGAGCGCAGGGTGTGGGTGAAGATCGCGCCGAAGATGGAGACGCCGAACGCGCCGCCGATGGACCGGAAGAACATCGAGGTGCTGCTGGCGACGCCCATGTCCTTCGGTCCGACGCTGTTCTGGGCGATCATGCCGACGATCTGCATGATCAGGCCCATCCCGACGCCGAGCACGACCATGTACAGCGACGTGGTCAGCTTCGAGGTGTCCACGTCGATCGTGGACAGGGCCAGCATGCCGGCCGTCATCACGATCCCGCCGGCGAACGGGAACCAGCGGTACTTGCCCGTCTTCGTGATCACCTGGCCGGCGACCATGGACGCGCTCATCATGCCGAACATCAGCGGCAGCAGGAGCAGGCCGGAGTTGGTGGCCGAGGAGTGCTGCACGAGCTGCTGGAACAGCGGCAGGAACATGATCGCGCCGAACATCGCGAAGCCCTGGAAGAAGCCGATCGCGGCGGTGAGGGAGAAGTTCCGGTTGGTGAACAGGTTCAGCGGCAGGACCGGCTCGGTCGCCCGGAGCTCGACCCAGAGGAACAGCCCGAGCCCGATGCCGGCGGCCACGGCCAGCCCGATGATCTGCGGCGAGCCCCAGGCGTACTCGGTGCCGGCCCAGGTGGTGAGCAGGACCAGGGCGGTGGAGACGCCAGACAGCAGCGCGATACCCAGATAGTCGATCTTGTGTTTGACCGTGTTCTTCGGGGTGTGCAGCTTGGCCATGATCATGAACAGCGCGATCGCGCCGAGCGGCACGTTCACGTAGAAGCACCAGCGCCACGAGATGTGGTCGGTGAAGAAGCCGCCGACCAGCGGACCGCCGACCATGGCGAGCGCCATCACGGCGGCGAAGTAGCCCTGGTACTTGCCCCGGTCGCGGGGCGGCACCAGGTCGCCGATGATGGCCATCACGCCGACCATCAGGCCGCCGGCGCCGAGGCCCTGCACCGCGCGGAACGCGATCAGCTGGGTCATGTCCTGCGCCAGCCCGGACAGTGCGGAACCGGCGAGGAAGATCAGGATGGCGGTGATGAACAGCTTCTTGCGGCCGTAGAGGTCGCCGAGCTTGCCGTAGAGCGGGGTGGTGATCGTCGAGGCGAGGATGTAGCTGGTGGCCACCCACGCGAAGTGCTGCATGCCGCCGAGGTCGCCGACGATGGTGGGCATCGCGGTGCCGACGATCGTGTTGTCCAGCATGGCCAGGAGCATGACCAGGACAAGTCCCGGCAGCACCGCGAGGATGGCTCTACGCTCCGCCGTCGAGGGCTCCGTCTGTGTCACCATGTTCTCCGTTACCTATGGCCGCTTACTTGCCGGCCGGCTAGTAGACTGTGGCGAAGATACCCCGGTCCCTTGCCGGCCGGCAAGTAGATTCTCTGAGAGGTGTGACGTGGAGACCCGTGAACGGATCATGGTCGAGGCACTCGACCTGTTCGCCGAGCGAGGCTACGGGGAGACGTCACTGCGCGAGATCGCCGAGAAGATCGGGATCACCAAGGCGGCCGTCTACTACCACTTCAAGACCAAGGACGACATCCTCAACGGCCTGCTCGACTCGATGGGTCAGCAGATCGACGCGATCATCGAGTGGGGCAACGAGCAGCCGCGCACCCCGGAGACCCGGCTGGAGGTCGTCCGGCGGTACGCCGCCAAGATCCGCGAGGGCGCCAAGGTCATGCGCTTCCTGCACGAGAACCAGACCGCCCTGCGGCACATCGACGCCGGGGCCCGGTTCCGCGAACGGATGGGGCGGCTGCACGTCCTGCTCGTCGGCGAGACCCCCGACCTGGCCGAGCGGCTGCGCGCCCTCGCGGCGATCATGACGATGCACGCGGGCTGGATGCTGCGCGAGGAGCACGCCAGCAGCGACAAGGAGATGTCCGACGCGATCCTCGAGCTCGCCTCGAAACTGGTGACGGACAAGATCTGATCTGACGGGTACCGGACACCGCCGGCTCGCTCCGGAACCAGCCGTGCCGCAGGCCCGGAGCCGACCGGTCGTCGGGCCTGCCTGTGATGGGTGGGGCCCGGTGGCTCATCGGGGCCGGCCCTGCGATGGGCGGCGCCCCGCGGCCCGGAAGACTCATCGGGGCCAACCCTGGAAAGAGCGGCGCTCCCGCGTCTCCGGTCGTCGCGGCCAGCCCGGGACGGGCGGCGCCCCGCGGCCCGGAGCGGCCCCCTCAGCCCCGGCGGGTCACCGGGTCGAGCCCGCCAGCTCCAGTCGCCACGCGTCCAGCGTCACCCCGGCCACCGGTTCCCAGTCCAGATCCGGCGTCCGGACGAACCCGAGCCGGGTGTACAGCCGCCGCGCCGGCCCCGCGACCCCCTCGTCGCGCGTGCACAGCACCATGGCCGTGCAGTCGAGCGCGACCGCCCGGTCCAGGCACGCGCGGACCAGCGCCTCGCCCACGCCGCGACCCTGCGCCGCCCGGTCCACGGCCAGCATCCGGAACTCCGCCTCGCCCGGCTTCGTCAGCTCGGCGAGCCGCTGGCCGTGTACGCAGAACGTGACCGCGCCGAGCACGGTCCCGTCCCCGTCCACAGCGACCAGCAGGTCGGCGTCCCCGGCCCGGCCGGCGGCGTCGGCGAGCACCCGCTCGTAGCGGCCGCTGTCCCCGGAGAGCTGCCCGGAGTGCGCGTACGCCGCGACGGTGATCGCACCGACCGCGGCCAGGTCCTCGGGCCCCGCCAACCGGACCAGCATTACTCGATGACCGCCAGCAGGTCGCCTTCCTGCACGACGTCCCCCATCGACTTGGCGTCGTCGGGGTCGCCGCCGTTGACCGCGATCTTGGTGACGGTGCCGTCCTCCTCAGCGATCACCGGGATCTCCATCTTCATGGACTCCAGGATCATCAGGGTGTCGCCGTCCTCGACCGTGTCGCCCTCCTTGACAAGGACCCTCCACACGTTCGCGACCATCTCGGCACGGACCTCGGTCATCGTCGAACCTCCTCATTGAGTGGGGCTACCGCGCGTATCCAATCATGCGGAAGGCCCCAGCCGGGACGCACCCACCCAGTTACCGGTGGGAAACAACGATAAGACCGGCCACTGGGGCCGGTCTTATCGGATAACGCTGTAGTCGTGCGGTGCGCCCAGTGACTAGGCGTTGGGACGACGACCGTGGTTGGCCTTGCTGTTCTTGCGACTGCGCTTCTTGCGGGCCTTCTTACCCATGATCATCTCTCCCTGCGTGTACTGCACCGAATCCCTACGAGCTTAGAGGCCCGCCGGATTGATCACCGTCTCGGGTACCTAGGCGAGGTCGCGCAGCTCCGCCTCGAACGACGGCTCGGCGGCGATCTCCTCGATCCGCATCCGCAGCCGGTCGCGCAACTCGGTCGGGGCGGACTCGCCGCCGCAGCACCGGGCCACCAGCGCCTTGACCTCCTGCTCGATCCCGAACTCCCGCAGACACGGCGAGCACTCGTCGAGATGGGTCTGGATCAGCCCCCGGCGGCCCTCGTCGCACTCCAGGTCGAGATAGAGATAGACCTCCGCCAGTACCTCGCGGCAGTCGGCCGCCTCCTGGGACTCACCGCTCACGACTGCACCTCCTGCCGGGCCTGCCCCTGACGCTCGGAGCCGCCGAAGCCGCGCTCGGCCGCGTAGTGCTCCAGCAGGCCGCGCAGGTTGCGCCGGCCGCGGTGCAGGCGGGACATGACCGTGCCGATCGGGGTACCCATGATGTCGGCGATCTCCTTGTACGAGAAGCCCTCGACATCGGCCAGGTACACCGCGAGGCGGAACTCCTCGGGCAGCCGCTGGAGCGCGTCCTTGACATCGGAGTCGGGCAGCCGTTCGAGGGCCTCGGTCTCGGCGGACTTCAGCCCGGAGGACGTGTGCGACTCGGCCTCGGCCAGCTGCCAGTCCGTGATCTCCTCGGTGGGCGCCTGGATGGGCTGGCGCTGCCGCTTACGGTACGAGTTGATGTACGCGTTCGTGAGGATCCGGTACAGCCAGGCCTTGAGGTTCGTGCCCTGCTCGAACTGGTGGAAGGCGGCGAACGCCTTCATGAACGTCTCCTGGACCAGGTCCTCGGCGTCCGCCGGGTTCCGGGTCATCCGCAGGGCGGCCGCGTAGAGCTGGTCGAGGAACGGCATCGCGTCCCGTTCGAACCGGGCCCTCTGCTCCCCCACGCCCTCGGCTACTGGCACTGTGCCGTCCCCCCTGGTCCGCGGAGTGCGGCCCTGGAGTGAGGATACGGCCCGAACCTGGAAGACCTCGCCCGAGGTTGCGGGCCACTCGGGTGCCGTCAGCAGCTGCTGCAAGTGCTCGCTGCCCTGCTCCCGCAGGATGGTCGCCACGTGCCTGCTCCCCTCCAGCCCTGCCGACCAGAGCTTCACAGGGAGGAACAGCACCGGGGCGGTCGACATTCCCTCGCCCGGGGCCGGTGAGGTGAGTCACCGACCCCGGGGAGAGTTGTGGAGGTTCCCCGCGAGGTGCCGGGTACGTCCTGTCTAACGACCGGCGTCCGCGTAGGTTGCGTCCCCGGCCGTGCGCCAGGCGACGAGCATCGCCCGCCGTTCCCGGGGCAGTGTGCCGCCCCAGACGCCGTTGATGTCCCCGGATTCCAGCGCCCAGGCCAGACATGCGCCGGATACGACGCATGAGCCGCACAGCGCCATGGCTGCGTCGGCTTGATCCCGTTCTGTCGGAGCTGGGAAGAACATCTCAGGATCGACTGATCGACATCTTCCGTCGATGCGCCAGCCGGCGTCCATCTCCCGCTGCTCGTGGGCCTGCAGAAGCCGCGGGTCGCGGCGTGCTGCGGCCACCTCGTGTGGGCGTGGCATACGCGCCCTTGTCATTGACCACCTCCCCCGTGCTGTCCGGCGGGTCAAAACGCCGGCGCTGTGTTTTACCGCACAGAAGTTGACCGAGACAAGGGGTTAGCCGGGCTTTGTTCAACATGTGAAATCATAAATTTACTCAATACCTGACAATCCCCCGGCAGCCCTGGCGAATGTCGGCGGGGCTTTCCCCGTGGCGCCGCCCGACCCGGCAGACTGGACCGGTGACTGAAACCCCCTGGACAGCACCCACCGCGACCGGACCGATCCACGGCACCGTCAGGCTGCCCGGTTCGAAGTCCATGACCGCCCGGGCCCTCGTCCTCGCGGCCGCGAGCGTCGACGCCTCCACGCTCCGCCAGCCGCTGAGCGCCCGCGACACCGACCTGATGGCCGCCGCCCTCCGCGGGCTCGGCGCGCAGGTCACCGTCGAGGACGAACTCTGGACCATCCGGCCCCGTCCCCCGCGCGGCCCGGCGCACATCGACGTGGGCCTCGCCGGCACGATCATGCGCTTCCTCCCCCCGTTCGCGGCGCTGGCCGACGGTGACATCACCTTCGACGGCGATCCGTACGCGCGGCGCAGGCCGCTCAAGCCGCTGCTGGACGCGCTGCGCGCCCTCGGCGTGCGCGTCACCGGCGACGGGCTCCCGCTGACCGTGCACGGCACCGGCCGGGTCCGGGGCGGCGAGGTCACGATCGACGCGTCCCTGTCCAGCCAGTTCGTGTCCGGGCTGCTGCTCGCGGCCACCGACTTCGACGAGGGCATCGTGGTCCGGCACGTCGGGCCGCCCGTGCCGTCCGCGCCGCACCTGAAGATGACGATCCAGATGCTGCGCGACGCCGGCGCCGGGGTGGACGACTCCGTGCCGAACGTGTGGCGGGTCGAGCCGGGCAAGCTCGCCGGCCGGGCCTGGAACATCGAGCCCGACCTGTCCAACGCCGCGCCGTTCCTGGCCGCCGCGCTGGTCACCGGCGGCGAGGTCAAGGTGCTGGACTGGCCGCGGTCGACCACCCAGCCCGGCGACCAGCTCCGGATCCTGCTCGGCCAGATGGGCGGGTCCTGGACGCTCGACACCGACGGCCTGACCTTCCGGGGTACGGGGAACCTGCGCGGCATCGACGCGGACCTCTCCCAGGTCGGCGAGCTGACCCCGGTGATCGCGGCGCTGTGCGCGCTCGCGGACTCCCCGTCGCACCTGCGCGGCATCGGGCACATCCGCAACCACGAGACGGACCGGCTCGCCGCGCTGGCCCGCGAGCTGTCCAAGGTCGGCGCGCAGGTCGACGAGACCGAGGACGGGCTCATGATCACGCCGGGCAAGCAGAGCGGCGCGGTCTTCGAGACGTACGACGACCACCGGCTCGCGCACGCCGCCGCCGTGATCGGCCTGCGGGTCGAGGGCGTCGAACTCACCGATGTCAGCTGTACGTCGAAGACGATGCCCGAGTTCCCGCAGCTGTGGGCCGGGCTCCTGGAAGGCCAGAACTCCTGAAGCAGTCGAAGGATTTTGACGAGGACGACATCCGGGTCCGACCGGGGAAGCGTTCCCGACCCCGGACCCGGATCCGGCCCAAGCACTCCGACGCGACCGCCGGGCTCGTGATCGCCGTCGACCGGGGGCGCTACACCTGCGTCACCGACGACGGCGAGCTCACGCTCACGGCCATGCGCGCCCGGGAGCTGGGCCGCAAGTCGGTCGTCGTCGGGGACCGGGTCGGCCTGGTCGGCGACGTGACCGGTTCCGCCGGTTCGCTGGCCAGGATCGTCCGGATCGACGAGCGGGTGTCCACGCTGATGCGGACGGCCGACGACGACGACCCCACCGAGCGGGTCGTCGTCGCGAACGCCGACCAGCTCGTCATCGTCGCGGCGCTCGCCGACCCGCAGCCCCGGACCGGGTTCATCGACCGGTGCCTCGTCGCGGCGTACCACACGGGCATCTCGCCCCTGCTCTGTCTCACGAAGGGCGACCTGGCCGGCCCGGAGGAGCTGCTCGACTACTACTCCGACCTGGACCTGGCCTGGCTCGTCATGCAGCCCGGCTCCTCGATCGACCCGCTGATCGACGCCCTCGACGGCAAGCTGTCCGTGCTCGTCGGGCACTCCGGGGTCGGCAAGTCCACGCTGGTCAACCGCCTGGTGCCGGGCACCGACCGGGCCGTCGGCGTGGTCAGCGCCATCGGCAAGGGCCGGCACACGTCCACGAGCGCCGTGGCCCTGCCCCTGGTCAGCGGCAACGGCTGGATCATCGACACCCCGGGCATCCGGTCGTTCGGCCTGGCGCACGTGTCCGCGCACAGCCTGCTGTACGGGTTCGACGACCTGGTCGACGGGACCCTGGACTGCCCGCCGAACTGCGAACACGACGAGCACTCGCCGGACTGCGCGCTCACCGGCTGGGTCGCGGCGGGCAACGCGGACCCGCGCCGGCTCGCCTCCTACCGGCGGCTGCTGGCGTCCCGGGCGGGCGAGGAGCTCTCGGGCCCGGACAGGACCTAGGACCACCCCGGGACGGGTACCGGATCGCGGGTGACCTCCCGCAGAAGTGCCGCCGTCACCGGGGCGGGCGCCCGGCGTAACCCGCTGAAGTCTGGTCTTGATCTGCCCTAGTTCGTCATGGTGTTGGGGAGGTGCGGGCCCAGGTAGCCGATGTAGATGGTGCCCGTGGTGGCCGTCGCGTCGTGGAAGTGCAGGCGCGGCGAGATCGCGCCCGCCGCGCCGATCCGGATGTGCGCGCCCATGAAGATCCGCCCGGCCGGGTGCACGGAGCGCGGTACCGGCAGCATCCGGTGGTTGGCGAACTTGGAGCTGTTGACGACCGTGTCGGACTCGGTCGGGGCCACCTTGCGGGCGGTGATCGCCAGGCCGCCCGGCGGGGGTTCGCGGCACCAGGCGTAGAAGTTGTTGCTGAAGCCGGCCGTGGCCCGGGCCCGGGCGTAGTCGGCGAGCGCGCGCAGGGCGTCCCAGGCGGAGACGGCCCAGGTGGAGTACTCGTGCTGCTCCTCCAGCGCCAGGGTGCGGTGCCGGTCCCCGGTGAACTCGACCCGCGGCAGCTCCCCCGTGTCGAGCCGGTCGAGGAGCTCGTCGAAGGACTTGGGCGGCTCGTCGATCGGCGGGCCCGCGTAGACCCGGTCGCCGTGGCCGGACTCGGTGAGCAGGCGTTCCAGGTAGCGGACCCGGTCGACGAGCCGGCTGCGTTCGCGCTGCTCGGTCTCCAGCTCGCTGTTGGCGTCGAAGAGGCGGCTGTCCAGCTCGTCGCGGCGGGCCCGGGCCCGGTCGCGTTCCCACTCGATCTCCTTGAGCAGGTGTTCGAGCTCCTCGTACCGGCCGCGCAGCTCCGTCAGCTCCACCTCCGACTCGCCCCCGGACCGGGCGAAGCTCACCTTGGCCAGCGCCTCCGGCAGCGGGCGGGACGCGGCGAGCCGGCGGGGCAGCAGGCCGATCAGTTGGCGGGCCCGGACCGGGTCGACCTCGATCCGCCGGCCGGCCAGCACCGGGTGCCGGGAGGCGTCGCCGGGGACCGCCGGGTCGGTCTCCTCCAGGTAGGTGCGCAGGAAGCCCGGTTCGACCTGGTAGCCGGAGTCGCCCATGCCCCGGTTGAACTCGGCGAGCGCCGGCGGGTCGAGGATGTACACGCTGGCCAGGCCGGCCAGGTCCGCCGTCACCCCCACCACGTCGTGCCGCCACGTGTCGAACGGCCGCTCCGGGTGCGGGGCCGCCACGACCACCGGCAGCCGGCGGTGCGGGGAGCACACCACGTCGAGCAGGTCCTCGACCCGGTCGGGGCGGATCAGTTCGGGCTCGGCGCGCAGCACGGCCTCGTCGTCGTACGCGTCGAACTCGGTGAGCAGCAGCCGGGCCAGCTTCGGCACGTGCGCGGGCTGCGCCTCGGCCCCCGTGACCGGGATGTGCTCGATGTCGAGGGCCACCCAGCTGCGGCCCGCCGACTCCGCCTGCACGGTCAGGGTGCTCAGCCAAGTGCCCTGGGGGTCGCGCTCGCGTAGCTGCCAGCCCCGGGTGCCGGTGGGGCTGACGTAGCGCATGTACACGCTGGGGGCGAGCTTCTGGTGCTCGTTGTCGTACGCGGCGACGCTGTAGTTCTTGTCGCGGAGCCAGGTGCGCAGTTCGCGCTCGGCCCGCTCGCGCGCCTCCCGGAACGCCAGGTCGATGTGGAACGCGGTGCGGTAGGGCAGTCCTGCGTCCATGCGTACCTCCCATCGACTGTTATCAAACATAGCGGCGTGGCCGTGCTCTGCAGATCCTCTGAAAAGGCATCGGATAGGTTTTCTCCCATGACGAGCTACGCGGACGATCTCGGCCTGGCCCACCTACTCGCGGACACCGCCGACGCCATCTCGATGTCGCGGTTCCGGGCCCTCGACCTCGTGGTGGACTCCAAGCCGGACCTGACGCCGGTCAGCGACGCGGACACCGCCGTCGAGAAGGCCCTGCGTGCGACGCTGGCCCGCAGCCGGCCCCGCGACGGCGTGCTCGGCGAGGAGTTCGGCACCACCCCGGCGAAGGCGGGTCCGGGGAACCGGCAGTGGGTGCTGGACCCGATCGACGGCACGAAGAACTTCGTCCGGGGGGTACCGATCTGGGGCACCCTGATCGCGCTCCTGGAGGGCGGCGAGCCGGTCCTCGGCCTGGTGTCCGCGCCGGCCCTCGGCCGCCGCTGGTGGGGGGCGCGCGGGCACGGCGCGTTCGCCGGGAAGCACGCCGCCCAGGCCACCCGGATCCGGGTGTCGGCGGTCTCGGAGCTGGCCGACGCCTCGCTGAGCTACTCGTCGCTGCCCTCCTGGGAGGAGGCCGGCCGGCTCGACGGGATGCTGGACCTGATGCGCGGCGCGTGGCGGACCCGGGCGTACGGCGACTTCTACGGGCACATGCTCGTCGCCGAGGGCGCGGTCGATGCGATGGTGGAGCCGGACCTGGCCCTGTGGGACATGGCGGCCCTGGTGCCGATCGTCACGGAGGCCGGCGGGACGTGCACCAACCGGGCCGGCGAGCCGTTGCGCGGCCCGGGCAGCGTGCTGATCAGCAACGGGCGGATCCACGACGTGTTGCTGGAGAAGCTCGGAGAGTGACTTGCGCCCGCCTGCTGAGGAACCGGTCGGCTACGGGACTAAGCTCGATCGGTGTCCTCAGGTTGGTTCTTCCTCGCAGCGATGGTCTTCGCGTACGGTGTGGCCAACCTCCTGCAGTCAATCGGCGTAAACAAGACCAAAGCCGGCAAGAACATGCACCCCAAGCTGCTGGTGCGGCTGTTCGGCCAGCGGATGTACATGCTGGGGCTGCTCTGCCAGATCGGCGGCTTCGTCCTCGCCTTCCTGGCCCGTAAGGACCTGCCGTTGTTCCTGGTCCAGGCGTGTATGACCGCCGGGCTCGGGGTCACCGCCGTCCTCGGCGTCCTGATGCTCAAGTGGAAGCTCCCCCGGGCCGAGGTGCTGCTGCTGACCCTGCTCGGCGCCGGGCTCGTCGGGCTCGTGTTCGCCGCCCGGCCCGCGCCGTCCCGGCAGATCGGCCTGCTCGGCATCGTGCTCCTGATCGTCGCCCTGATCGCCATCGCCGCCGCCGGGGCGTTCGCGGCCAAGCTGCCCGGGGTGCGCGGCTCGATGACCCTGGGCTCGCTCGCCGGGCTGAACTTCGCCGCCGCCGCGATGGCGTCCCGGCCGCTGGCCAACGTGGGTAACTTCGTCACGTTCGTCACGGATCCCCTGCTGTACCTGCTGATCGTGCACTCGCTGTGCGGCTCGCTGCTCCTCGCGCTCGGCATGCAGCGCGGCTCGACCATGGCCGCCATCGCCGGCATGGACGCGGCGGCGGCCGTCCCGGCGGCGGTGCTCGGCCTACTGTTCCTCGGCGACCAGATCGTCGGGGGTCGCGAGTGGCTCGCCGGGCTGGGCTTCCTCGTGACGCTGGCCGCCGTGCTGGCCCTCACCCGGTACTCGGCGCCCCAGCAGCTGCCCGCCCGCGAGAAAGTGATTGCGAAAGTGTCCTAGGGGCACGCTACGGTGCGTGCGTGTCCTTGATTCACGCGCGCGACCTCGTCAAACAGTTCGGTGACTTCACCGCCGTCAACGGCATCGACGTCGACGTCGCCCCGGGCGAGGCGTTCGGCTTCCTCGGCCCGAACGGGGCCGGCAAGTCGTCCACGATGAAGATGATCGGTTGCGTCTCGCGGCCCACGTCCGGCGAGCTGCGGATCCTCGGCCTCGACCCGGTGACCGACGGCAGCGCGATCAAGGCCCGGATCGGCGTCGTCCCACAGACCGACAACCTCGACCAGGAACTGACCGTCCGGGAGAACCTGACGGTCTACGCCCGGTTCTTCGGCCTGTCGAGGGCCGTGGCCCGGGAGCGCGCCGCCGAGCTGCTCGACTTCGTCCAGCTCAGCGAGCGGGCCGACGACCGGGTCGAGCCGCTGTCCGGCGGGATGAAGCGCCGGCTGACCATCGCCCGCGCCCTGATCAACGAGCCCGAGCTGGTCCTGCTCGACGAGCCGACCACCGGGCTGGACCCGCAGGCCCGGCACCTGGTCTGGGAGCGGCTGTTCCGGCTCAAGCAGCGCGGCGTCACCCTCGTGCTCACCACGCACTACATGGACGAGGCCGAGCAGCTCTGCGACCGGCTCGTCGTGATGGACGGCGGCCGGATCGTGGCCGAGGGCTCGCCGCGCGAGCTGATCGAGCGGCACTCGACCCGCGAGGTGCTGGAGCTGCGGTTCGCGCTCACCGAGATGGACCAGCTGGGCGCGCTCGCCGAGAAGCTCGACGGCATCGCCCAGCGGATCGAGATCCTGCCCGACCGGCTGCTGCTGTACACGGCCGACGGCGACGCGGCGACGTCCGAGGTGCACGCCCGGGGCGTCGTCCCGGCCGCGGTGCTGGCCCGGCGCGCCACCCTGGAGGACGTGTTCCTGCACATCACCGGCCGGACGCTGGTCGACTGATGACGGGCACCCTCGCGGTCTACGAGTACTTCCTGGTGATGTACCGGCGCCTGTGGCGCGCCAGCGTCTTCAGCCAGTTCATCGCGCCCCTGCTGTTCGTCGTGGCGCTGGGCACCGGCGTCGGCTCGTTCGTGAACCGGGGCGGCTCCCTGGGCGTCGACTACCTGACGTACCTGGTGCCGGGCCTGATCGCGTCCACGAGCATGAGCCTGGCGGTGTCGGAGTCCACCTTCCCGGTGTACGGCCACTTCGCCTGGAACCGGTACTACTTCGCGATCCAGGCCACCCCCGTGCACGTGGGCGGCATGATCGCCGGTCAGGTGGCGTTCCTGCTCACCCGGACCCTGATCGCCGGCTTCGCGTTCCTGCTGGTGATGGGCGCGCTCGGCGAGGTGCACGGCGTCGGGATCCTCGGCGTGGTGCTGGTCGGCATGCTGCTGGCCCTGGCGGTCGGGCCGGCGACCATGGCGTTCTCGGCCTGGGTCTCCTCCGAGGCGTACTTCGCGCTGCTGTTCCGGTTCGTGGTCGCGCCGCTGACCCTGTTCTCGGGGGTGTTCTTCCCGGTCAGCCAACTGCCGGGCTGGCTGCGCCCCGCGGCGTACGTGTCGCCGTTGTGGCACGGGGTGGAGCTGTGCCGGTCGTTCGCGTACGCGGGGTTCCCGCTGGGCAGGTCCCTCATGCACGTCGGGTACCTGCTCCTGCTGTCCGCCGCCGGGCTGTACGCGGTCCGGGTCGCCTTCCTCCGCAGGCTGGAGCGGTGATGCCGCAGAACCGCGCCGCCCCCGCCCGAGACCGTGCCGCCCCCGAAACGGATGGACCCGAGTCATGATCGCCCTGATGGTGTCCGCCCGGCGGGCCGGCGTGATGATCGAGCGCAACGTCGCGGTCTACAAGCGGCTGCCGTGGAACATCGCGTCCGGCGTCCTGGAGCCGATCTTCTACCTGTTCAGCATCGGGATCGGGGTCGGCGCGCTGGTCGACGGCGTGTTCACGGTCGACGGCGAGCCGATGTCCTACGCGCTGTTCGTCGCGCCGGCCATGATGGCCCAGGCGGCGCTGAGCGGGTCGCTGATCGAGTGCGTGTTCAACTTCTTCGGCAAGATGAAGTTCGCCAGGTTGTACGACGCGTTCCTGGCCACCCCGCTCCAGCCGATCGAGATCGCGACCGGCGAGCTGGCGTTCGCCCTGATGCGCGGCGGGGCGTACTCGGCGGTGTTCCTGGTCCTGATGGCCGCGATGGGGATGACCAGCTCGTGGTGGGCGGTGCTCGCGCTGCCGGCGGCGCTGCTGATCGGCGTCGCGGCCGGCGGGCTGGGGCTCGCGGTGGCGACGTTCCTGCGCGGCTGGCAGGACTTCGACTACGTGACCGGGGGCATGACCGCGATGTTCCTGTTCTCGGGGACGTTCGCGCCGATCGGGCTGTACCCGGCGTGGACCCAGTGGGTGATCCAGGCCCTGCCGCTGTACCACGGCGTGGAGCTGCTGCGCGGCCTCACCACCGGGCACGTCGGTCCGGGCCTGCTGGTGCACGTCGCGTACCTGGTCGCGCTGGGCATGGCGGGGCTGTGGGTGGCCAACCGGCGTATGGGCAAACTCCTGCTCAGCTGAGACGCCGCCCGTATTGTCGGGTTCATGGCGCAGCAGAAGCGGAGTGTCGGGGTCATCATCGGCGCGCTCATGCTCGCCATGCTGCTCGCCGCCCTCGACCAGACCATCGTGTCCACGGCGCTGCCCACGATCGTCGGGGAGCTCGGCGGGCTGGAGCACCTGTCGTGGGTGGTCACCGCGTACATGCTCGGGTCGACCGTCGCGACGCCGCTGTGGGGGAAGCTCGGGGACCAGTACGGGCGGAAGAACCTGTTCCTCGGGGCCATCGTCATCTTCCTCGCCGCCTCCGCGCTGTGCGGGCAGGCCGGCACCCTGGGCGAACTGATCGCGTTCCGCGCCCTCCAGGGCATCGGCGGCGGCGGACTGATGGCGCTGGCCGCCGCGATCGTCGGGGACGTCGTCCCGCCCCGGGAACGCGGCCGGTACCAGGGCCTGTTCGGGGCCGTGTTCGGCGTGAGCAGCGTCGCCGGCCCCCTGCTCGGCGGGCTGTTCGTCGACCACCTGAGCTGGCGCTGGGTGTTCTACGTCAACCTGCCGCTCGGGGTCCTGGCCCTGGTCGCCGTCGCCGTCGCGCTGCGCCCCACCGAGGTCAAGACCCAGCACAAGGTGGACTTCCTCGGGATCGGCCTGCTCGCCGCCGCCGTGAGCTGCCTCGTGCTGCTGACCAGCTGGGGCGGCACCACGTACGAGTGGGACTCGGTCGAGATCATCGGGCTCGGGGTGGCCGCCGTCGTGCTCGCCGTGGGCTGGTGGCTGTCGGCCCGGCGCGCCGCGGAGCCGGTACTCCCCCTGCATCTGTTCAAGATCCGGGTGTTCGCGCTCGGCTCGGCGATCAGCTTCGTGATCGGCTTCGCGATGTTCGGGGCGCTGACGTTCCTGCCGCTGTTCCTCCAGGTGGTGCACGGGGTCAGCGCCACGATGTCGGGGGTGTACCTGCTCCCGATGGTCGGCGGCCTGCTGCTCACCTCGATCACCAGCGGCCAGCTGATCAGCCGGACCGGGCACTACCGGATCTACCCCATCGTGGGCACGGTCGTCACCGCGCTCGGCCTGTTCCTGCTGTCCCGGATGGACGAGAACACGTCCGCGCCGGTCTACAGCGTGTACTTCTTCGTCCTTGGCGCCGGCCTGGGCCTGGTCATGCAGGTGCTGGTCATCGCCGTGCAGAACTCCGTCGGGTACCGCGACCTCGGCGTCGCCACCTCCGGCGTGACCTTCTTCCGCTCGATCGGCGGCTCGTTCGGGGTGTCGGTGTTCGGCACGATCTTCTCCAACCGGCTGGAGGCCACCCTGGGCGGGGCGCGGCCGGGCACCCCGGAGTACCTGCACGCGTACGCGGCCTCGTTGCAGACCGTGTTCGCGCTGGCGACCCCGATCGCCCTGCTGGCCTTCGTGTTCGCGGTCATGCTCCGCGAGGAACCGCTCCGCGACGGCCTGGCGACGAACTCCGACCTGGGCGAGTCCCTCGGCGGCGCGCCCACCCAGCGCACCAGCCTCGCGGAGGTCGAGAAGGCCCTGTCCCAGAGGGCGGACACCGAACTCCGACACGGGTACTACCGGTGGCTCGCCGCCGAGTCCGGCCTCGGGATCAGCCCCGCCGGGTGCTGGATCCTCGCCCGGCTGTCCCAGCTCGGGCCGACCCCGGGGGCCGAGCTGGCCGACCTGGCGGGGACGACGGTGGAGGAGGGCCGGCCGTACACGGACGGTCTCGTCGAGGCCGGGCTGCTGCGCCGGGTGGACGGCACCCTGGAGCTGACCGTGGCCGGGGAGCAGGCGGCGGAGAGGTTGTTCGCGCTGCGCCGCGCCGGGCTGGAGAAGCTGCTCGGGGACTGGTCGCCGGACACCGAACCGGACCTGGACGCGCTGCTGGACCGGATGTCGCGGGCGCTGCTGGGGGCGGACGCGGACCGGGTGCGGGCCGGGTCCTGAGGGGACCGGGCGCGCGACCCCGGACTGGCGCGGCTCCGAGCTGGCGGGCGGCTACAGCGGTACCAGGGTGAATCTGGTCTTCAGGGTCGGCAGCAGTCGGCGGTACGCCTCGATCGTGTCCGGCTTCCCGTTGTCGTGGGACAGCACGATCGACCCCGGCCGGGTGGACCCGTTGACCGCCGCGACCACGTGCTCGATCATCGGCGCGCCGTGCCCGTACTTGGTGCTCTCCCAGTCCCGGGGGTCCACGTCCCAGTACGCGGAGCGCATGCCCAGCTGGCGGGCCGTCGCGACGAGCCCCGGGGTGAAGTTGCCGCCCGGGGCCCGGAAGTAGGGGATCGGCACGCCGGGTGCCGCGTTGTGGATCGCGTCGTTGGTGCGCTGCAGGTCCGCCCGGATGTACCCGTCGTCGTGCTTGGCCAGGTCGAACAGGTGCTGCCACGAGTGGTTGCACAGGGTGTGCCCCTCGGCCGCGATCCGGCGGACCAGCGCGGGGTGGTCCCGGGCCCGGAAGCCGACCAGGCAGAACGTGGCCTTCACGCCGTTCTGGTGGAGGATGTCGAGGATCTTCGGGGTGTTGACCGGGTCGGGGCCGTCGTCGAAGGTGAGCGCCACGGCCTCCGTGCCGGTGAACCTGATCGCCCCGCCGGGACCGTCCACCGAGGTCGAGGGGGACGCGCTCGGCTTGCCCGAGGCCGACGGGGTCGGGCGGGCACTCGGCGAGGCGGACGGCGACGGGGTGGGGCTCGGGGTGGGCAGCGGCGGGGTCATCGGCCCGGCCGGTTGCCAGAGCGCCTCCCGGCGGGTCCGCCCCATGGCCCCGCCGGCCAGAGTCCCGCCGAGGACGACAACGATGGCGAGGACGGCCAGGAGGGTACGGCGCATCGGGCACTCCGAGGGGTCGAACGGGACGTCCGGCCAGGTTACGCCAGGTGCGCGGCCAATACTGTGCGCTGGGTGGGCAGTGCCTGTGCGTAACGGATGGTGCCGGCGTCCGTGAGCCGCACGAACACGCCCCGCCGGTCGGTCTCACAGACCTCGCGGGTGACCAGTGTGTCGCGCTCGAGCCGGGCGACGACCCGCGACAGCGCGCTCTGACTCAGGTGCACGCTGGTGGCCAGCTCCTGGATGCGCATGCAGTCGCCGTTCTGGGCCAGGCGCTCCAGGACCTCGAACTCGCTGACGCCGAGCTGGTGCTGATCGTTGAGCGCCCGGTCGAGGGCACAGGAGGTCGCGTGGTATCGCTCCAACAGGCCGCGCCAGGCGCTGACCAGCTCCGTGTCGGTCACGTGCGCATCGTACCAGGACCCGTACATAATTTGTTCATGCATTTTTTGTACTTGCATTAATTGCAACTGCATGTAGATTACTGATCATGACCTCCGTGGCGACCCTTGCCCCTTCTGCCCCAACAGTCACCTGGACCCCGCGCCTCTGGGGCGCGCTCATCGTGCTCTGCGGCGCCCTCTTCCTCGACGGACTCGACATCTCGATGGTGGGTGTCGCGCTCCCGTCGATCGCCGGCGAACTGGGCCTCAACCCGAGCTCCCTGCAGTGGATCGTGAGCGGCTACATCCTCGGCTACGGCGGCCTGCTCCTCCTGGGCGGACGCACCGCCGACCTGCTCGGCCGCCGCCGGGTGTTCCTGATCGCCCTCGCCGTGTTCGCCGCCGCCTCACTGCTCGGCGGCCTGGTCAGCGACCCGACGCTGCTGATCGCGACCCGGTTCATCAAGGGCGTGGCCGCCGCGTTCACCGCCCCGGCCGGCCTGTCGATCATCACCACCACGTTCCCCGAGGGCCCGGCCCGCAACAAGGCGCTGAGCATCTACGCCGGCTTCGGCGCGACCGGCTTCTCCTCCGGCCTGATCCTCGGCGGGCTGATGACCTCCGTCGGCTGGCGGTGGACCTTCCTGATGCCCGTCCCGATCGCGCTCGCGGTCCTGGCGTTCGGCGCGCGGCTCATCCCCCGCGACCACGCGCCTGAGAACCGGGGCGGCTACGACGTCGCCGGCGCCGTGACCAGCACGGCGGGCCTCCTGATCCTGGTGTACGCGGTCGTGCAGGCCCCCACGGTCGGCTGGCTCGCCCCCGGTACCGTCATCGGGCTCCTCGCCGCCGTGGCCCTGCTCGTCGCGTTCGTCGCCATCGAACGCCGGGCCAAGCACCCGCTCGTGCGGTTCGGCATCTTCCGCAACCGGTCCGTGGTGTCGGCGAACCTGGCCGCGCTGGCGATGTTCGGCTCCTACGTCGGCTTCCAGTTCATCGGCACCATGTACATGCAGTCCCTGCTCGGCTGGTCGCCGCTGTCCATGGCGCTCGCGTTCCTGCCCGCCGGCCTGATGGTGGCCGTGGGCGCGCCCCGGGCCGGGTTCCTGGTCGACCGGTTCGGCGCGGGGAAGATCGTGGCCGCCGGCTTCGTGTTCTTCGTCGTCGGCTACGCGCTGTTCCTCCGGATCGGCGAGGAGCCCAACTACGTCTCCGAGGTGCTGCCCAGCATCATCTGCCTCGGGTTCGGCTTCGCCCTGGCGTTCCCGACCCTGAACATCCAGGCCACCACCGGGGTCGACGACGCCGAGCAGGGTCTGGCGTCCGGGCTGGTCCAGACGTCGATGCAGGTCGGCGGCGCCATCGTGATCGCCGCGGTCACCGCCGTGATCGCGTCCGCCGGCAAGGTCGAGACGCCCCGGGAGGTGCTGGACAGCTACTACCCGGCGCTGACCGTGGTGACGGCGGTGGCCGTCGCCGGGCTGGCGTTCACGATGCTCGGGATCCGCAAGGCGCGTCAGTAGGCGGGGGGACGAGGGCCCGGGAGGAGACTCCCGGGCCCTCGTGCGTTCCCAGCCTCCGCCGGGTACCGGGACCAGCGGCCCGCCGCGGCCCCGCTAGAAACACGTCCGCAGCCGGCGCAGCCCCTCCTCCACACCGGAGATCGCGCCCCACCCGATCACCAGCCCGTGCTGGGGCTCCTCCCCGCAGTAGTTCGCCAGGGACTCCACGGCCACGCCGACCCGGGCCGCCCGGGCCACGATGTCGGCCGCCTCCGGCCCCGACCGCGCGCACAGGTGCAGACCGGCCGCGCTGGGCACCAGGTCGAACCGGTCGGCCACCGCCTCGATGATCCGCTCGCGCCGGGACGCGTACACCCGGCTCGCGCGGCGGATGTGCCGGGCCAGCAGGCCGTCCTCGATGAACCGGGCCAGCGCGCCCTGGGCGTAGGAGTCCCCGTGCCAGTCCAGCAGTTGTCTCGCGGTGCGCAGGGCGGTGCGCAGCGAGGCCGGGGCGATCAGGAAACCCTGGCGCAGCACCGGGAGCATCGTCTTGGAGAACGAGCCCACGTAGATCACCCGGCCCGCGCCGTCGAGGCTCTGCAACGGTTCCAGCGGCCGGTCGGAGAACCGGAACTCGCTGTCGTAGTCGTCCTCCACGATCACCGTGCGGTGCCGTTCGGCCCAGCCGAGCAGGTCGGCCCGCCGGCCCGGGGACAGCGGCGTGCCGAGCGGGAACTGGTGCGACGGGGTCACGTACACGAGGCGGGCGTCGGGTGGGATCGCCGACACGACCAGGCCCTCGCCGTCCACCGGCACACCGACCACCCGCGCGCCGTGCGACTGGAACAGGCGGCGCGCGGGCGGGTAGCCGGGTTCCTCGACGGCGACGCAGGAGCCGGGCTCGACGAGTACCCGGCCGATCAGGTCCAGGGCCTGCTGCGCGCCGTGCGTGACCAGCACGTCCTCCGCGCCCGCCCGGACCGACCGGGACACCCCGACGTGCCGGGCGATGGCCGCGCGCAGCCCGGGGTGGCCGGCCGGGTCGGCGTAGTCGGCGGTGGGGGTCGCGCGCAGTTCCGCCGCGACGAGCCGCCGCCACGCGCCGGCCGGGAACAGCGCCGCGTCGGGCACCCCGACCCGGAAGTCGAACTCCGGCGGCGGCCCGGCGGGCACCGGGGCCGGGATCGCGTCCCAGAGCCGGCGGGGGCGCACGGACCGGCCGGCCGGCGCGTGCCGGGCCGCGCGCCGGGCCCCGACCCGGGTGACCGCCTCGGCGGCGACGAAGGTGCCCGCGCCCACCCGGCCGACGACGAAGCCCTCGGCGGTCAGCCGGTCGTACGCGGCTGCGACCGTGTTGCGCGACACCTCCAGGCTCGCGGCCAGTTCCCGGGTCGGGGGCAGCCGTTCGCCGGGGCGCAGCCGGCCGTCGAGGACCGCGTCGAGGAGCTGACGGTAGATCCGGGCGGTCAGGTCGCCCCGGCCGGCCAGGGTCACGTGGAAGTCCACCGATTGGCCCATCCGTACTCGTCAAAATTGGATCTTCTAGCTGGCCAATCTACTCCCTAGAGTGATCGACATGGAGATGATCGACCTGTGGTTCGACCCCCGGTGCCCCTGGGCCTGGATCGCCTCGCGCTGGCTGCTGGAGGCCGAGCGGGTCCGCGACGTGCGGGTCGGGTTCCACGTCATGAGCCTCGTGGTGCTCAACGAGGGCCGCGAGATCGACCCGTGGTACCGGGAGTGGCTCACCCCCGGCATGGGCCCGGTCCGGGTCGCCACGGCCGTGGAGGCCAAGTACGGCGCGGACGCCCTGCGCGACTTCTACACCGCCCTCGGCACCCGGATCCACCTGGACAAGGCCCCGATCGGCCCGGCCCTGTACGTCGCGGCGCTCACCGAGCTGGATCTCGACCCGGTGCTCGCCGACGCGGCCGACATCTCCGTGCACGACGAGGCCCTGCTGGCCAGCCACCACGCGGGCATGGCGCCGGTCGGGGACGCGGCCGGGACGCCGGTGATCCATGTCGCCGGGAGCGCGTTCTTCGGGCCGGTGGTCAGCCCGGCCCCGCGCGGCGAGCAGGCCGGGCTGCTGTGGGACGCGGTGCGGACCCTGGCGGGCATCGACGGGTTCTCCGAGATCAAGCGGCCCCGCAACGGCCGGCCGCTGGTGGAGCCGTGACGCCCGCCGGCCGGGCCACCACCCCGGCCACCGGCCCCGCCACGCCGCCCACCGCCCGGGACGGGTCCGCAGGCCGGAGCGGCTCCCCCGCCCGCACCCTCGCCCTGGCCCAGCTCACCAACTCCATCGGCGACGGCGCCTTCTACGTCTGCTCCGCCCTCTACTTCGCCCGCATCATCGGCCTGTCCCCCACCCAGATCGGCTTCGGCCTGACCCTCGGCTGGGCGGTCGGCGCCGTCGCCGGGGTCCCCCTCGGGCACCTCGCCGACCGGCGGGGCCCGCGCGGCACCGCGATCATGCTGGCCGTCGCCACCGGGGTGGCCGTCTCGGCGTTCCTGGTGGTCCGGTCGTTCCCGCTGTTCGTGCTCGCCGCCTGCGTGTACGCCTGCTGCCAGTGTGGCCTGACCGCCGCCCGCCAGGCCCTGCTCGCCGGCCTCGTGGACCCCGCCCAGCGCACCAGGGTCCGGGCCGCGCTCCAGTCGACCGTGAACGCGGGACTGGCCGTCGGCGCGGCCCTGGGCGGCATCGCGCTGTACCTGGACACGCCCCGGGCGTACCTGACCGTGTTCGCCGTCGACGCCGTGAGCTTCCTGCTCGCCGCGCTCGTCCTGCGCCGGCTGCCCGCCGTGGACGCCGTGCCGGCCGGGGCTGCGGGGGAGCCCCGGCTGGCCGTGCTCCGGGACCGGCCCTACGCGCTGATCACGCTGCTCAACACCGTGCTGCTGCTGTACATGCCGCTGTTCAGCCTGGTCATCCCGTTGTGGATCGTGCAGCGGACCGAGGCGCCGCGCTGGCTGGTGTCGGCGCTGCTCGTGGTGAACACGGTGAGCGTGGTGCTGTTCCAGGTCCGGGTCGCGCGCCGGGTCACCGACCTGCGGTCCGCGGCGCGCCTGATCCGGTGGGCGGGGGCGGTCATGCTCGTCTCGTGCGCCATCTTCGCGCTGTCCGGGGACGGGCGGGCGAAGTGGACGTCCGCCGCGATCCTGCTGGTGGCCGCCGGGTTGCAGGTGGTGGGCGAGATGATGCAGGCCAGCGGGGCGTGGGAGATCAGCTTCGGGCTGGCCCCGGCCGGGAAACAGGGCCAGTACCAGGGCTTCTTCGGTACGGGGACGGCCGTCGCCCGGATGCTCGGTCCGCTGCTGCTGACCACGCTGGTGATCGGGTGGGGCGCGCCGGGCTGGCTGGTCCTGGGCGGGCTGTTCCTCGGGGCGGCGTGCGCGATGGGGCCGGCGGTGCGGTGGGCCGAACGGGACCGCGCGACCCCGGTACCCGCAAATGGAGTTTCTATTCGTTGAGGAGGTGAATAACTTCCTCGCGGGTCAGCGCCGCGCCCCGACCGTGCGCCGCCGCGAAACCCGACGCCCCCAGCGCCGCCGCGGCCCCGGCCGTGACCCGGGCCGCGTCCGGGTCCCCGGCCAGGGACGCACCCCGCAACGCCACCACCGAACCGAGCAGCAGCGCCGCCCGCCCCGGGTCCCCGTCGAGCAGCGCCACCTCGGCGAGGGCTTCGGCCACCCTCGCCACCGCCATCATGTTCGGATGGCCCAGGCTCACCGCCAGGGCCTGGCGCAGGACGCCCCGGGCCTCCCTGGCGGCACCCTCCGCCGCGGTGACCCGGCCCAGCGCGGTCAGGATCTCCGCCCGGACCATCTCCCCGCCCCAGGTGACCGTGGCGCACTCCCGCAACGCCGTCTCCAGCAGCCGCCGGGCCCTGGGCAGCTCGCCCCGCAGCCGGGCCAGTTCGCCGAGCCGGCGGTGCGCGCCGGCCAGCTTCTCGGGCACGCCGGCCCGGCGGAGCAGCTCGGCGGACCGCTCGTAGTCGGCCTCCGCCGCCGCCAGGTCCCCGCTGCGGAGCTGGCTGTCGCCGCGCCGGCCGAACAGGTCCGCCTGGTCCTCCAGCGCGCCGAGCTGTTCGACCAGCTCCAGGGCCTCGCCCATCAACGCGATGGACCGGTCGTGGTCCCCGCGCGCCTCGGCGAACAGGGCCAGCGGGTCCAGGGTGTTGGCCATCCCCCACCGGTCGCCCAGCGCGCGGAACCCGGCGAGCGCCGCCTCGAACTCCGGCTCCGACCCGGCCAGGTCCCCGTTGAACTGGTGCTGGTAGCCGAGCCCGACCCGGTACAGCGCCAGGGACCAGGGTTCGTGGTCGAGCTGCCTCTCGTACGCGGCGATGTCCGTACGGTGCGGCCCGGCCGACAGCGCCCAGAGCACCGTCGTGCACGGGTACCGCAGCGTGTGGTCGATCCCCGCCATCAGCTCCTGCGCCCGGTCGAGCAGCGCCACCAGCTCCGGCGCGTCCGTACCCGTGGACACGGCGTTGACCACGCACAGCACGTACTCCTCGTGCAGGTCCGCAGGTGGTTCGGTGCCGACCGCGGCGAGGATCTCGGCGGCCAGCGGGGCGGCCTCCCCGCGCAGGCCGCGCAGCCACCAGTCCCAGGACAGGATCGCGACCAGCCGCAACGCCAGCGCCGGGTCCGCCCGGGCCGCCCAGCGCACGGCCGCCAGGCAGTTGGGGTGCTCGGCGGCGAGCCGGGCCAGCCACGCCAGCTGGTCGTGCCCGCGCAGGTGGGGGTCGGCGGTCGTGGCCAGCCCCAGGAAGTACTCCGCGTGCGCCCGGCGCAGCCGCTCCGCCTCCCCGGCCTCGACCAACCGCTCGGCGCAGAACACCCGGATGGTGTCGAGCATCCGGTACCGCCCGCCCGCGTCCTCCACCAGCGACTTGTCCGCGAGGTCGGCGAGCAGCTCGTCCACCTCGTCGGCGGGCAGGCCGCACACCGCCGCGGCGGCGTCGAGCGTCAGGCCGCCGGTGAACACGGTCAGCCGCCGGGCGAGGGTCCGCTCCGCGTCGCCGAGCAGGTCCCAGCTCCACTCGACCACGGCGCGCAGCGTCTGGTGCCGGGCGGCGGCGGTCCGGCTCCCCCGGGACAGCAGCCGGAACCGGTCGTCCAGCCGCGCGTCGACCTCCGCCACGCCCAGCGACCGCAACCGGGCGGCGGCCAGCTCGATCGCGAGCGGCGAACCGTCCAGCGCCGCGCAGATCCGCAGCACGGCGTCCACTGTGGTCCCGTCGAGGGCGAAGTCGGGGCGCACGGCGGCGGCCCGGTCCACGAACAGCCGCACCGCCGGAAATTCCAGAACCTTCTCCAGCGGGGTACCGGCCGGCGGCGCCGCCAACTGCCGCACCGGGCACAACGCCTCCCCGGTGATCCCGAGCGCCTCCCGGCTCGTGGCCAGCACCCGCAGCCCCGGACACGCGCCCAGCAGCCGGTGCGTCAGCCGGGCCGCGTGCTCGACCACGTGCTCGCAGTTGTCCAGGATCAGCAGCAGCGGCCGGTCCGTGAGCGCCGCGACCAGCCGCTCGACCGGGTCCGCAGGCCCGCCCGCCGACGGCAGCAGCCCGCCCTCGCGCAGCCCGAGCGCCGCGAGCACCGCCTGCGGCACCTCCCCGCCGTCCCCCAGCGGCGCGAGGTCCACGAAGCACACCTCGCCCCGGCCCAGCCCGCTCGCCTCGATCGCCAACCGGGTCTTGCCCGCCCCGCCCGGCCCGGTCAGGGTCACCAGACGGGTACTCCCGAGCAGCGCCCCGATCCGCGCCAACTCCCCGGCCCGGCCCACGAAGCTGGTCAACTGCGCGGGCAGCCCGCGCCTTGTTGGTCCCGTCACCGCCGGCAACTCCCCCCGCAGCACCGTGACGTGCACCGCCGCGAGCTCCGGCGACGGATCCGCCCCCAGCTCGTCGGCGAGGATCCGCCGGGCGTCCTCGTACACGGCGAGGGCCTCCGCCTGCCGGCCGCTGCCGGACAGCGCGCGCATCAACTGCCCCCGGGGCCGCTCCCGCAACGGGTACTCCTCGATCAGCGCCCGGAGCGCCGGCACCACGTCCCGGTGCCCGCCGAGCGCCAACTCGGCCTCCGCCCGGTCCTCCACCGCCGCCGCCCGCGCCTCCGCCAGCCGCGCCGCCTGCCCCTCCGCGAACGGCGAGTCCCGGACGTCCCCGAGCGCCGGACCGCGCCACAGGTCGAGCGCCTCCGTGAGGAGGGCTGCCGCTCCGCCGTGGTCCCCGACCGCGAGGGCGCGCTGACCGTCCCGGGCCAGCCGCTCGAACCGGTGCGCGTCCACGTCCTCCGGGTCGACCGCCAGGCGGTAGCCCGCCGGGTGGAACTCGACCAGGTCGGCCCCGCCCAGGCCGCGGCGGAGGCGGGACACCTGGGACTGGAGGGCGTTGGCCGCGCCGGCCGGTGGGTGTTCGCCGTACAGGCCGTCGACCAGGCGCTCCGTGGGGACCAGGCGGCCGGCGTCCAGGAGGAGGAGCGCCAGGAGGGCACGCACCCGGGGGCCGCCGACGGGGACGGGGGTGCCGTCGGCGAGCCGGGCCTCGACGGGCCCCAGGATGCTGAAGATCATGAGGGAGATTCTCCCCCACGTACCCCCGGATGGCCCTGCCCGGATTGTGTCTCCGGCCGGTGGGTGGGACCCGGGCCGCGTCGCGGCGCCTCCCCCGGGGCGGGGTCCGGGCCGCATCGGGCAACCTCCCCCCAGGGCCGGGATCAGGCCGCGTCGCGCAACCTCCCCGGGGCGGGGTCCGGTCCGCGTCGCGCGGCCTCCCCCGGGCGGGACCCGGGCCGCATCGCGCGGCCTCCCCCGGGCGGGACCCGGGCCGCATCGCGCGGCCTCCCCCGGGCGGGACCCGGGCCGCATCGCGCGGCCTCCCCCGGGCGGGACCCGGGCCGCATCGCGCGGCCTCCCCCGGGCGGGACCCGGGCCGCATCGCGCGGCCTCCCCCGGGCGGGACCCGGTCCGGGTCGCGCAACCTCCCCCGGGCGGGGATCAGGCCGCGTCGCGCAGGCCCGTCACGACCCGGGTGCGCAGGTCGTCGAGGGTGACCCCGGCGTCGGTGAGGATCCGCGCCGCCAGCCCCTGCTCCTCGCGCACCAGCCCGAGCAGCAGATGCTCCGACCCGATGTGTTTGTGCCCGAGGTGCAGGGCCTCCCGCAGCGACAGTTCCAGCACCTTCTTCGCCCGGGGCGTGAACCACCGGTGGCCCGTGTCCTTGCGGCGCAGGAACCCCCGCCGCCGCTCCGGCTCGGGCGGCTGGAGCGCCCCCGCCCCGAAGGTCTCCTCGACCCGGGCCCGGACCGCGTCCAGGTCGATCCCGATCTCCCGCAACGCGGCGGCGTCCTCGTCGCCGAGCAGCCGGGGCGCGCCGAGCCGGCGGACCTCCGCCCGGACCCGCTCCCTCTCGACCCCGACCGCGCTGAGCACCGTGTACGCGAGCCCGGCCTCCGGGTGCAGCATCGCCAGCAGCAGGTGCTCGGTGCCGACCTTGGCGGCGCCCAACTCCCTGGCCTCCTGCTGGGACCGGATGACCGCCGCGCGGGCCTGGACTGTGAACCGTTCGAACATCGTTCCTCCCGTTGGATCGTGAGCGGATGTACGTCCCGCCAACCGGCGACTCGTGAGTGACCGGATTCGCGGGTGGGCCGTCGTGTGGGTGGGCGGTTTCGCGGGTCACGCCAGGCTCGGGGGTGGCCGAGCCGCGCCCGCAGTTTCGCCTCCCGCCCGGGCTCGGCGCCCCGCCGGCGCCTAACTCGGTGGTCCCGGAGCCACCGGCCGGCCGGAGTGCTTCTTGTGCACCGCCTGCTTGCTCACCTCGAGCGCGTCGGCGATCTCCTGCCAGGACCAGCCCTGCCGCCGGGCGTTGTCCACCTGAAGGTTCTCCAGCGCCTCGGCGAGCCGGCGCAGGGCGAGCACGGCCTTGAGGCCGGCCCGGGCGTCGGCTCCGCTGGCAGCTGTGGCGAGTTCCTTCGGCTCCGTCATGCGTCAACTTTAGTTGACAACCCTCTCGTCGTCAACTTTGGTTGACAAACCTCGCGGGATGCCGCGCGCCGGATCCAGCCGAGCCACCTTCCGTCAACTCCCGCCGCCCGATCCGCGAGAGAGTCACCGCCGCCCCGGGCCCGCCGCCCCCGGGCCCGCCACGCCACGCACGGAACCAGCCAGAGGGCACACTTGGCACACCCTCCACTTCGGATATGCGCAGTCCATGTCTGGTGTCGCCCGGTCTATCCGGAGCGGTGGAATCCGCGCTACCGTCGGAGAGCACCGCCCGTGGCGTCGGGAAGGCGGTCCGTGATGAGCGATCGACAGACGTGGCCGGACCGGGCGACCGGCGTCAGGTCACCCGCCCCCGGGCACGGCGAGCCCTGGGCCTCCGCGCCCGACGACTCCAGGCCCGGTGCGCCCACGCCGGGCGAGCCCACCCCAGGTGAGCCCGTGCCGGGTGCGTCCATGTCCGCCAGCCACAGATCCAGCGGCGGCCCCGGGCGATGGCCCGGCGGCGGCCCCGGACGCCGACCAGAGCTCACCCTGGCCGAAGCCGCCGAGGAGTACGCGGCCGCCGGACTCCCCGTCCTCCCCCTGCACACCCCGGCCGGTGCCGCCTGCTCCTGCCGCCGCCCCGACTGCTCCTCCCCGGGCAAACACCCCCGCCTCCCGCGCGGCCTGCACCAGGCGAGCACCGACCCGGCCCAGGTCCGAGCCTGGTGGCGCCGCTGGCCGGACGCGAACATCGGCCTGCGCACCGGCACCCTCGCCGACGTCTGCGACATCGACAGACCAGGACAGTTCACGGTGGTACTGGGCCTCCTCGCCGGCCACCCCCTCGGCCCCGTCGTCCGCACCGGTTCGGGCGGCTGGCACCTGTGGTGGGCCGGCACGGGCCGCGGCAACCGGGTCAGGCTCCTCGACGGGGTGGACTGGCGCGGCGTCGGCGGCTACGTGGTCGCCCCGCCGTCCCGGCACGCGTCCGGCCACCTCTACGAGTGGCTCCGCCCGCTGGAACTCCCTCTTCCACCCTGCCCGCCGCGCCTGCTCCGCCTGGCCTCGTCCCCCCGCCGCAACCCGGCCCAGTCCAGCCCCGCCGGGCCGGGCACGCGCACCCCGGACGGGCCCGCAACTCCGGCCCCGGGTCAGGCGGGACCAGGTCAGGCGACCCCCGGCACGTCAGGACCGCCGTCCAAGGCCACAGGTGGCCAGGGCGGTTCGTCGCGGCACGCCGGCCCCCGGTCCACCTCCCCGTCGACCCGCACCGAGGCTGCCACCGCCTCACACCCACCGCAGGCCCCCGGCGTCTGGGTCACCTCAGGCCCCGAGGCTCCGCGCCGCGCGCCCCGGCCCCGGGACCCCGAGGCCACCGCCTGGGTCCGAGCGGCCGTCGAGGGCGAGGCCAGCCGGGTCGCCGCCGCCCGGCCCGGCGAACGCAACGACACCCTGAACGTGGCGGCGTTCCGCCTGGGCCAGCTCGTCGGCGCGGACCTGCTCGACGCCCGCACGGTCCGGACGGCGCTGACCACCGCGGCGCGGCAGTGCGGCCTGGGCAGCCACGAGACGGCCCGCACCATCCACTCGGGCCTCACGGCCGGCCAGCTGCACCCCCGCGGCCCCACAGCAGCCTGACCCACCCCGGCGAACCGCCGCTCCGCCACCGAAACGAGCCGGCAGGTGCCCGCGTCCTCAAGCCGGCGCCCGACCATCACAGCGACCGACAGCCGTCTCCGCCGCAACCCACGGCCCGCAGCCCCCACGGCCGACCCATCAACGGACGCGGGACGCCGACCGCTTGGCCCGGTCGACGTCCCGCCGCTCACTCCCCGGGCTACCCGAACAGCCCGGCCCCGCCTACCATCCCAGCGGGGTGATCTCCGCCGCCGACGTCCACGGCCCGCGTCCGCCGGCCTCCGTGAGCGCCCGCAGCCTGACGTACCGGGCCGTACCGGATGTGAGGGTCACCGTCTTGGCCGTCGCGTTGTCGGCGAACGTGCCCGTGCCCACGACGGTCCACGTGCTGCCGTTCGCACTCGTGGCGACCTCGTACTGCCCGATCCGGCCGTTGGCGCCCCCGTCCTGGCGGGGCAGGTACGTCAGCCCCGTGACCGTGCGGCTGGACCCCAGGTCGAGCTGCAACTCGTGCGGCAGTGGCGCGTTGCCCGCCGACCACGCCGTGTGCCACATCGTCGCCGGGTTGCCGTCGACCGCGTTGGCCGCCGCCCCGTTCTCGCCGGCCGTCTCCTGGCTGTCGAACGAACGCACGGTTCTGGGCAGGGGCCCGGATCCGGTGCCCGTACCGCCCATCGCGGGATCGCTGGTGCTCTGCGCCCCGTTCTCCATGTGACCGGCGAAGCGCCGGGTGAACCCGTCTGTGGTGTTCGCGGTCGCGGTGAGGTCGTACCAGTGCGCGGCGGCGGCCACGGTCCACGAGTCGGTGACCGTCGCGCCCGGGTTGACGGTGTAGGACCACGGCCCGTCCGTCCGGTACCGGTTCGCGCGCACCGTCACCACGCACGCCTTGGTGCCGCTGTTCCTCATGTCCAGGTACACCCTGCCCTCGGCGGGTACGTGGCGCAGGGTCACCTCCGGGTTGGCGTTCCCGCTGGTGGTGGCCGTGACCCGGTTGCCGGCGAACCGGCGCAGGAACCCGTTCGGCCCGTAGGCGGTCAGGTCGTACGCGCCCGTGGGCGTACCCCCGGAGAAGGTGTCCCTCAGGGCCTTGCCGGCCTCGACGGTGTAGCGCCACGGCCCGTCGGTGCGGAACGCGTTGGCGTAGACGTAGAAGTGCGCTCCGGCGGCGCCGGTGTTCGCGAAGTCCAGCGCCACGCTGCCGCTGGTGACGCTGGCGGACACCCCGAGGACGTAGGGCAGCGGCCGGGCCGGCCGGGTGCCCGATTCCTGCGCGGGCAGGACCTGCGACGCGGGCGGTGCCGGGTTCGTGTTGAGGGGGCCGGACGTCGGCACCGGGGTCGGCAGGTTCGGATAGCCCACCACGGCCGTCGCCAGGTCCAGGGTCGCGGTCAGGTCCCCGCACACGGCCCGCCGCCACGGGGAGATGTTCGGTTCGGCGATGCCGCTCCACTTCTCCAGGAACTGGAGCACGGAGGTGTGGTCGAACACCTGGGAGCACACGTTGCCGCCCCGGCTCCACGGCGACACCACGATCATGGGAACCCGGATGCCGAGTCCGATCGGAGCGTTGTCGTCGTCGGCGATCTCGTCCCCGATCGGCGCCGTGGACTTCCCGTCGCTGCCGTCGCCCACCAGCGGGGGGACCGGCGGCGGGATGTGGTCGAAGAACCCGTCGTTCTCGTCGTAGTTGAGGAAGACGACGGTCTTGTTCCACACCGTCGGGTTGGAGGCGACGGCGTCGAGCAACGTCTTGGTGAACTCGGCCCCCTGGTTGGGACCCCAGACGGGGTGCTCGGACTTCCGCTCCGGGGCGACGATCCACGAGACCGCGGGCAACCGGTCCGCCGCGACGTCGGCGGCGAACGCGGGCAGGACCTGGTCGGGGCGCTCGCGCCGCAGCGCCCGGTCGTAGAGGACGCGTTCCGTCGCGCTGAGGGTGTTCACGCCGGTTGCCAGGTCGGCCAGCATGGTGGCCTGTTTCGTCGCGGAGGCGGCGCGCAGCGCGTCGTAGAACGCCTCGACCTTGGAGTATCCCGTCCTGGACAGCGCCTTCTTCGCGACGTCCACGAAGGTCTTGAAGTACTCGATCGGGTTGTCCGTGTAGTTGTCCCACTCCTGGTACACCCGCCACGACTTCCCCGCGGCCTGCAACCGCTCCGGGTAGGTGGTCCACGTGTACCCGGTGTGGTTGGCGTTGCCGTAGGGGGCGTTGCCGGTGGCCCGGACGGTCGTGCTGCCGGGCTCGTAGCCGACCTTCCCCGTCCACAGGAACGTGCGGTTCGGATTCGTCGCGCCCATCTCCGAGGAGTGGTAGGCGTCGCAGATGGTGAACGCGTCCGCCAGGGCGTAGTAGAAGGGCAGCGCCGCGCGGCTGTGCGTGGCCATGGTGCGCTTGCCCTTCTGCGCGATCCACGCGTCGTAGCGGCCCTTGTTCCACGCGTCGTGCCCGGTGTACCAGTCGTGCGCGGTGCCCTGCATGAACTGGTCGCTCACCGGGTACGGCAGCACGTAGCCCGAGCCGTCGGGCTGGTGGAACACCGAGCGGCCGGTGGGCAGGGTGATCGCGGTCGGGTCGCCGAAACCGCGTATCCCGCGCAGCGAACCGTAGTAGTGGTCGAAGGACCGGTTCTCCTGGGTCAGGATCACCACGTGCTGAATGACCTCCAGCCCCCCGGTGGGGGCGGCCATGGCCATGGCGCGCTGGACGCTCTCGGGCAGCATCGCGAACGCGGCGGCGGCTCCGGCCGTGGCCGCGCCGGCGCGCAGGAAGGTACGCCTCTCCATCGGTACTCCTCAACTCACTCTGTCGGGCTGGTCAGGGATGACGGCGCCGTTGTCGTCGAGTACGGGGCCCGGGACGCCGAGAGTGTCGACGTAACCGGTGGTGGAGCAGGGGTACGCGGTCGGGCGGGCCGGCTTCGGCTCGATGAACATCGGATTGACGATCCAGCGCCCGTCGGAATTCGCGTACGCCCGGCACATCAGCTCGGCCTTGTTCCGGTTGACCACCAGGCGCAGGGCGGTCGCGTCCCGCACGAAGGTGACGTCGGTGTCGGAGTCGCCGGCCGCGAACACGTGACTGTTGCGGTACTTCTGGAAGGCGCGCGGGCCGCGCACCCCGTGGATCTCCTGGTTGACGAAGCACCGCTTGCCATCGATGTAGGTGATGACATCCCTGGCACCGCCACAGCTTCCGAGCTGGTACGTGAGCCTGCCGTGCCGGGTCTCGCCCCGGATCCCGATCACGTTCCCCGGACCGATCCCGACGCCGCGCGCCCACACCTCGACCACCGGCTGCGGCGAAGCGGACACGATCCACACGTCGAACCCGGCGCGCCGCATGACCGCGATCAGGTCGCGCTGCTGGTCGTAGTACCGGACCCACCCGGTGACCTGGTGCGTCCCGACCGTCTGGGTGGCTCCGACGGCCGCACCCAGGTTCTCCTCCCGGGCAGCCGCGGCAAACCCTCTGACTTCCTTTTCGGTGTACCCGGCGAGCAGCTGCGCCGCCCACGCGTACGCCGGCTCCATCCGCCGGTGGTCGTACCCGTCGAAGGCCGTGGCTCCCGCGCTCGTCCTGCCGCTGCCGTAGACCGCGAGAATCTCGTCGGCGCAGGCGGTGTCCACGCTGGTCCGCAGCGGCGTCCCCGTGGCGCCCGCACCACATGCCCCTCGGAGTGCCTCCGTTGCCGCCGACGTCAGGAATGGACTGGTACGGCTCCAATCACCCGGCTGGCGAACCTTGTCGTGCCGAAGCATCCAGTAGGTCGTGGCGTCCCCGACGTCGTTCTTCACGACCGTGTTGTCCCAGTCGAACAGGGCGACGGGACGCCCGCCCCGACCACACCGGCCGTAGGTGTCGACGAGCTCCTGGAGCCGGGCCCGGTTCGCCCCGTACCAGGCCAGGGTGGGGTCGAGGGTCGGGCAGTTCCGCTGCCACCCGCCGCCGGCGGAGGGCTCGGCGGACGCTCCGGGTGCGAGCAGCCCCGCCCCGGTGACGGCGGACAACGCCAGGGCGACGAGCCAACGAGAAGCCTTCAATGGGCCACCTCCATACCAATTAGGTGAGCCCTTTCTAGCAGCGCCGAGACCCCAGGACAAGACGTATGCCCATCAGTGAATATTCACGTTAGTGCTCTGTCGAAGCTTGAAAACGACAGCTTCTTGCAGGATTGCCGAAACGATTCACGGACAGAACCATTCAAACGGGACTCAATTCAACACCCGACCCGACGGGTACTCCGAGAGCCCCGCCGGCCCTTCGCCAGCTCACGGCCGGGGCACCCTCGACGGGGCAGCGGTCACCGCTCCGACACGGTAGATTGATGCGATTGTCGGACCATTGATGGAGGTCTGTCTCACATGGGAATGTTGCAGCCGTGGCACATCGCGGTCGTCCTGTTCGGCCTCGTGGTGTGCGCCGCGGTCGTCGCCATCGCGTTCGCGACCGGCCGCCTGTCCGGCAGGAAGAAGTAGGCCGGTCGCCCCGGAGCTACCATCGGTACCGACGCTGCTGGTCAGCGGGGGCGCCACGAGCCCGGTACCCCCGAATGGAATGTCGATCTGGTCGCCCTGGTGCCGGGCGCGCGCCTGATGACCATCGAGGGCGCGGGCCACCAGGTCCCCACGACCCGCCCCACGGAGTTCCTGGCCGCCGTCCGCCCGTTCCTCGACACCCATTCGTCCTGAGCGTGCCCGTCCGGCCGCACCGTCGAACCCGCCCTCTCCGCGGGGCCGGTCGGTGACGTGGACCCGGATCCGGGAGGCGCTCGGGGTGAGCCGGCAGTCGGCATGGGAGCGGTTCTCGGGCGAGGAGTAGGGCTCGCCTGTGCACAATGGACACATATCGCGCTCGCTCTCGTGGGCGGCGGGGCTCGACGGTCGCGGGTAGGATCCCGGGGATCCCCACCGACTCCGCAGAGGTTCACCATGACGTTTCCCGACCCGAACGCCCAGCACGTGTCGATGCAGCCCACGGACACCACCGTCGTCTGGTCCGGCCAGAGTGAGGACCTGACCAACCTGGCCACGGGCGGCCGGCTCTCCACGGCGGCGTACAAGCTCACCCGCGACGGCCTGCACTTCGAGGCGGGCGTCCTGTCCCGGACGGCGGAGGTCATTCCCCTGTGGGCGGTACTCGACGTGGACCTGCGGCAGTCGCTGACCCAGCGGGCGCGGAGCGTCGCCGACCTCGTGGTGCGCCTCGACCCGAAGGGTTACAAGTACGGGCAGACCCTCGTGGTGCTGCGTTCCATCCGGGGCGCCGAGCAGGTCCGTACGACGATCATCCAGCAGGCCAACGCGGCGCGGGCGACGGCGCACCAGTTCCACCACCAGCTGGAGATCCAGCGCCGGCAGGCGGGGGCGTCGCAGGTGAACGTGGGGGTCATGCCTCAGGGGGCCGCGCCGCAGGGGGTCGTGCCGCAGGGGGTCGTGCCACAGGGGCTGGCCGCGCCCGCGCCGGCCGCGCTGGCTGCCGCGCCCGGCGACGACCTGCTGACCAGGCTGGAGCGGCTGGCTGCGCTCCACTCCTCCGGAGCGCTCACCGCCGAGGAGTTCACGGCCGCGAAGGCCAAGCTGCTGAGCTAGGCGACCGGGCCTCGCAGCAGGCCTCGCAAACGGCGGGCTCTCCTGCGAACGGGCTCTGCCGCAGGGGGCCCCGCGGCTCCGGACCTGCCAGAGGTCGGACGCGCCTGCTCCGAACAAGGACGCGCCACCCCTGGCTAGATGATCGCCCGGTGTCCCGACAGGGCGATGATCACGTCGTCGTCCACATCGCGGTAAGCCTGCACGCAGACCTCCCGTTTGTCCACGAACGACTTCGGCCGACAGGCCATCCCGGCACTGTCGAGCCGCCAACCGTGCCGCTGTTCCAGGTGCTGGCGGACCTGGTCGAGAATCCGGGTCGACGACGCACCGGACGTGCTCCGCACCGTGACCCGCCAACTGCACGTACCCGACCCGCAGTTCAGTCCACTGGTCTTCTCCTTCTGACCAGTGAGGCCGGCGGGCAACGGCAGCGCCTCGTCCTCATCGGGAAGAAAGGGCTCGGACAGTGTGACGTAGAACAGGAAAGCAACGATGCAGGCCACCATTGCCGTGGTGGAGACGACGGCAATCAATCCAGGTCTGGTGCGCATGCCGCCACATCCTGCCAGGCAAAGTCCAACGGCTCAGCCCCGAAAGCATGATCGCCTCTCCACACGGCCGGTGAAGAGTCCAGGGCACGGGCGAGGAGGTGATGCCGGCTACACGAAAAAGGCCTCCCAGGTTTCCCTGGAAGACCATTCTCCGTTTGGTAGCGGGGACAGGATTTGAACCTGTGACCTCTGGGTTATGAGCCCAGCGAGCTACCGAGCTGCTCCACCCCGCGCCGCTTCAGCGATTCTTTCGCGTTCCGTTCCTCGCTGACTTGAGTAACAGTAGCCCATGGGGTGTGGATCAACAAATCGGCCCCTCCCCGCCCAGGAACAGGCGGGAAGGGGCCATCATCATCGGGCCGCGGGCGTCTTCTTCTGCGCCTCTTCGAACTCCTTGATCGCGGTGTCCAGGTTCTTCAGGGCCTTGCCGTAGGCCTCGAAGTCCCCGGAGGCCTGGGTGCGGCGGACCTCGTCGATCGCGGCCTGCATCTTGGCCACGGCCGCCGCCAGGTCACCCGAGGGGGGCACCGGGGTGGGTGTCGGGGTCGGCGTACCCGTCGTGGGGGGTGTGGTCGTCGGTGGGGTCGTGGGACGGCCCGCCGCGGCCTGGCGGACGATCTGTTCGAGCGCCGCCTCCAGGGTGTCGCCGTAGCCGACGTAGTCGCCCTGGCCGTAGGTGACCAGGACCTTCTTCGCCTGCGGGTAGTTGGTGCCGCCGGTGCCGCCCTGGATGTAGAGCGGTTCGACGTAGAGCAGGCCGCCGCCGATCGGCAGGGTCAGCAGGTTGCCCTTGATGAGCTTCGAGGGTGGTGTGTTGAACAGGGCGATGTCCCGGTTCACCTCGGGGCTGCTCAGGAGCTTCTGCTGGGCCAGGCCGGGGCCGAGGAGGCCCTGGACGCTGCCGAGGTCGAGCAGGTCGATCTTCGGGGTGCCGTCGGCCGTGTAGGAGGCGGACATCATCGACGCCAGGTTGGGCCGGTTGCGCGGCGTCATCGAGGCGGTCAGCTGGAAGGTCTGCTTGTCCTGGCCGGGGAACTGGGTGAGCAGGTAGTACGCCGGCTGGGGGGACTTGGCGTCGTGGGTCGGGTCGTCGGGGACCTGCCAGAAGTCGTCGCCGGAGAAGTACTGCTTCGGGTCGCTGACGTGGAACTTGGTCAGCAGGTCGCGCTGGACCTTGAACAGGTCCTCGGGGTAGCGCAGGTGGTCCATCAGCTCCGGGGAGATGGCGGACTTGGGCTTGACCACGTTTCCGCCGAACGCCTTGTTCCAGGCCTTCAGGATCGGGTCCTTCTCGTCCCACGCGTACAGGCTGACCGTGCCGTCGTACGCGTCGACGGTGGCCTTCACCGAGTTGCGCATGTAGTTGACGTCCTGGCGGGCCTGCGCGACGGTACCGGCCCCGGTCTGGGCGTCGCGGGCCGCGTCGCGGAGGTTGACCTTCTGCGAGTACGGCACGGTGGAGGAGGTCGTGTAGCCGTCGACGATCCAGACGATGCGACCGTTGACGACCGCCGGGTACGGGTCGCCGTCGACTGTGAGGAACGGCGCGGCCTTCTCGACCCGGTCGCGCGGGTTGCGCACGTACAGCACCCGGGAGTTGTCGTTGAGGGCGCTGGAGAGCAGGAAGTTCGCCTCGCGGTACTTGAGGGCGAACAGCGTCTTGCGCAGCAGGTTGTCGACCTTCACGCCACCCGCGCCGGCGTAGGTGAAGTTGGTCTGCTGCTCCCCGGCGGTCGGCCGGTCGAACTCGATGTCCTTGCCGCCGGACTCCTTGCCGACGATCGAGTAGTCGCTCATCAGCTCGCCGTAGTACACCCGGGGCTGCTCGGTCGGGATCTTGTCGCCCCGGTCGGCGCACTCGCTGCTCTGGGAGTTCTTCCCGTCGTCGAGGAAGCCGGAGGAGAAGTACGGCTGGCCGCCGCAGACCACCTTGTTGGCGGGCGCGCCCACGAAGCCGTACCCGTGGGTGAAGACGGTGTGCCGGTTCTGCCAGTTGGTCTGGTTGTCCCGCAGGTTGGCCGGGTTGATCTCGCGCACGCCGACGACGTAGTCCTGGGTCTTGCCGTCGACCGTGTACCGGTCGATGTCGAGCTTCGCCCCGAAGTCGTAGAACCCGCGCACCTGCTGGAGCTGGGTGTACGTCTCGGAGACCACCGCCGGGTCGAGCAGCCGGACGTTGGTGATGCTGGGGTCCTTGGTCAGGTCCGCCGGTGGGGTGATCGACGTGATCGGATACTGCTTGCGTTCCACCTTGTCGAGCCCGTAGCCGTACCGGGTGGATTCGATGGCCCGCTTGATGTAGTCGGCCTCCTTCTCCCGGCTGTTCGGCTTGACCTCGATGGCCTGCACGGCCGCCGGGTAGATGCCGCCGACCGCGACGGCCGCGAGCCCGAGCAGCGCGAGCGCGGCACCCGGCCAGACCAGGTTGCGCATCACGGCGTTGGAGAAGACCAGGATCGCGATGGCCACGACGATGGAGATCCAGGCCAGGATCTCCTTGGCGGGCAACAGCGCGTTGATGTCCGTGTAGCCCGCGCCGGCCACGTCGGTGCTCTGGTTCTGGCCGAGCAGCATGCCGCGCCGGTCCAGCCAGTAGGCGACGGCCTTGAGGAGCACGAACACGGCCACCAGGGCGGTGAGGTGCGCGCGGGCGGCGGCGGACATCCGGTCGCCGGCGCCCTCCAGCCGGACCGCGCCGTAGAGGTAGTGCAGGGCGAGCGCGCCGAGGAGGCACAGCACCGTGGTGGTGAAGGCGACGCCCAGGAGATAGCGCCAGAAGGGGTACTCGAAGACGTAGAAGCCGAGGTCCACCTTGAACTGGGGGTCCACGACGTCGAACTTGCCGCCGTTGCGGAAAAGCAGCCACTGCTGCCAGTGGCCCTGGGCGGACAGGCCGGTGAGCACGCCGAGCAGGACGGCCGTGCCGCCGAGCACCCAGCGGATCCGGGGGGTGAGCGCCATCCGGTACCGGTCGAGGGCGCGTTGCGCCGGCGAACCCGACGGCAGCAGCGGCCGGAGCCGGAAGGCGAGGAACAGGTTGCCGGCCACGAGGGCGGCGACCGCGGCCCCGAACGCCACGAACATCAGGATCCGGGTGGTCAGCACCTCGCGGAACACGCCGGTGTACTTGACCTCGGCGAACCACAGCCAGTCCGTGTACGCGTCGACCGCCCAACTCAGGACCGTCATCAGCACCAGCAGCACAGCGAGGGTGCCCATCACGCGTCGGCCACGCCGGCTGACCCTCGGTATCGGAGTACGCATCGCCACAGCTGGTTCTCCCAAGTCTCGTGAGCTTGGGGACCAGACTACGGGCTACTTACCTCCGCTGCCGTCGCACAGGACCGGCTCGCGGTGTTCGCGGATCGCGGTGAGGGCGGCCAGCGCGTCGTCGAGCGTCTTCACCTTGGCGAGGGGCAGGCCCGGAACGGCGTTCTTGACGGCCTCCGCGCAGTTGTCGGCGGGGGTGAGGAAGAACTTCGCGCCGTCCCGCTTCGCGCCGACGAGCTTCTGCGCGATGCCGCCGATCGGGCCGACATTGCCGTTGTCGTCCATGGTTCCGGTGCCGGCGATGACGATGCCGCCGGTCAGGTCGGTGGCGTCCAGCTTGGCGAGGATGCCGAGGGTGAACATCAGGCCGGCGGACGGGCCGCCGATGTCGCCGAGCTTCACGTCGATCTTGAACGGGTGCGGCTGGATCGGCTCCAGGCTGACGCCGATCGCCGGTTCGCCCTTCTCGTTGGCCGCCGACGCGATCGGCACGCTGCCCTTGACCCCGTCCCGGGTGTACTCGAAGACGAAGGTCGTTCCGACCGGCTTGGCCTTGATCAGAGCAGAGATGTCGGGAACGCCGGAAATGGTGGTGCCGTCGACGGTGGTGACGATGTCGCCCGGCTTGAGTTTGCCGTCGGCGGGCTTGCCGGCGGTGACCTCCTTGATAGAGATCTTCACCTCGTAGCCGAGCTTGCGGAGCGCGGCGGTCTCGGCGCTGGACTGCGAGCGCTGGAACTGCTGGGCGTTCTCGTTGTCGACCTGCTTCTGGCTCTTGTCGGGCGGGTAGACCAGTTCCCGGGGTACGACGGCGGTGTCGGTGTCGAACCAGTAGTAGACGGCGTCCAGCAGGCTGATCTCGGGGCTCACCGAGACCGTGACCAGCCGGAGCTGACCCTTGGGCTGGTAGGAGTCGCGGCCCTCGATCGTGATGATCGTCGCGTCCTTGTACTGGCCGAGGGTGTTCACGGTGGGGCCCGGGCCCAGTGCGACGTACGGCACCTTCACCCAGAGCAGGGCACCGGTGAGGATGCCCACCAGCACGATGCCGATCAGTACGGTCACTCCCCGACGCCTCATGGTACGAGAGCGTATCGCGTACCTTTGAAAGCGTGATCGGGACGGAGAGCAACTATGAGCGATAACCCTCCGTTCGGCTTCGGACTGCCCGGTGGTGGCATGCCCGACCCGAACGATCCTCAGATGCGCCAGATCATGGCCCAGCTGCAGCAGATCCTGAGCGCCCAGCCCGGCGCCGGCCCGGTGAACTGGGACCTGGCCCGCCAGCTGGCCGTGCAGGAACTCGGCGAGGACCCCCAGCCCACCCAGGCCGAGAAGGACGCGGTGGCCGAGTCGCTGCGGCTCGCCGACCACTGGCTGGACCCGGAGTCGGCCATGCCGTCCGGTTCGACCAGCGCGGTGGCGTGGAGCCGCAACGAGTGGCTGTACAACACGCTCGACGTGTGGAAGCCGCTGTGCGACCCGCTGGCCGCCCGGATGGTGTCCGCGCTCGGGGACCTGATCCCCGAGGAGCTGCGCGGCCAGCTCGGCCCGATGAGCGCGATGATCGGTTCGCTGGGCGGGGCCATGTTCGGCCAGCAGCTCGGCGCGGCGCTGGCCAAGCTCGCCGCCGAGGTGCTCTCCGCCGGGGACATCGGGCTGCCGCTCGGCCCGGCCGGGGTCGCGGCCCTGGTGCCGGCCAACATCGCGGCGTACGCGGACGGCATGGACGTCAGCGCCGACGAGATCCGGTTGTACGTGGCGCTCCGCGAGGCCGCGCACCAGCGGCTCTTCGGCCACGTGCCCTGGCTGCGGTCCCACGTGCTGTCCGCCGTCGAGGCGTACGCGCGGGGCATCTCCATCGACCGGGACGCCGTGGAGGACGTCGTCGGCCGGATCGACCCGACGAACCCGGAGTCGATGCAGGAGGTGTCGTTCGAGGGGATGTTCTCCTCCGCCGACGACAACCCCGAGCAGCAGGCCGCCCTGCGCCGCCTGGAGACGATCCTGGCCCTGATCGAGGGCTGGGTGTGCCACGTGGTGGACAAGGCCTGCGCGGGCCGACTGCCGGACGCCGACCGGCTGGGCGAGGCGTTCCGGCGCCGGCGCGCCGCGGGTGGGCCCGCCGAGCAGACGTTCGCGACCCTGGTCGGCCTGCAGCTGCGGCCCCGGCGGCTGCGGGAGGCCGCCGCGCTGTGGGCGGCCGTGGGCGAGGTGCGCGGGGTCGAGGGTCGCGACAGCGTCTGGGAGCACCCGGACCTGCTGCCCACCGACGAGGACTTCACCGACCCGACGGCCTTCGCGAACCGGACGCTCGGCGACTTCACCGACATCAGTGACCTGTTCACGGAGGAACCCCCGAAGAACGACGACTAGACGGGTACGAGTCCCCGCGCACCGGAGGCCCTCCCGGCCGGGCGCGTGAGCCCGAGCCGATCGGGCGCGGAAGCCCGACCCGGTCGGGCCCGACGGCGACCCGGTCGGATCCCGTCGGCGGCCCGGCCGGGCCTAGGACAACAGCGCCCTGGTCGCGTCCCAGCCTTCGAGGGCCTCGTCGAGCCGCCCGAACCCGGCCGGCGAGTCCAGCCGGTGCCACGGGGTCGTCACCGCCGCGTCCGGGGGCGGTTCCGAGGCCCAGTCCAGGTCGGGGACGCCCCCGGCGAGCCGGGCCGCGATGCCGTACAGGCCGCCGCCGACCGCCGGGGCGACCGCCAGGTCCCTGCTGCTCAGCGGCCTCAGCAGCTTGCCGACGAGCATGGCCGGCAGGTCGGGCACGTCCGGGGCGAGGACGGCTGCGAGGTCGTAGCCGTCGCCGGCCGCCGCGGCGAGGGCCTGCAGCGGGCTGGTCGCCGGGTACACCTTCATGGTCGGCCAGCGCACGGCCTCGACCAGGTCGACGGCGTCCGGCGGCGCGGCCACGGCGGCGTCGGTCTCGGCCAGGCCGGCCACCAGGTCGACCATGTCCTCGGCGAGCGCGGCGCGCCACTTGCCGGGGTCGACGCCGGGCGGTGCCCAGACGGGCGGGGTGAGCAGGACGATCACGCAGCGGGTGGTCACGTCTCATCTTCGGTCAGGTCGAGTCCGGCGGCCGCCGCGACCCCTTCGAGATAGCCCTGGGCGCGCTCGGCCTTCGGGTACCGCCCGACGAGCGCCCAGAACGCGGGCCCGTGCCCGGAGACCATCAGGTGGCTCAGCTCGTGCAGCAGGACGTAGTCGATGACCCACTCGGGCATGCCGCGCAGCCGGTCGGACAGTCGGATGCTGCGCTCGGCGGGGGTGCACGAGCCCCAACGGGTGTTCTGGTTGCCGACCCAGCGCACGGTCTCCGGCGGGTTCTTCAGCTCGGGGAGGAACCGCCGGGCGAGTTGCAGGGCCCGCTCGTACAGGTCGGTGTCGCTGCGGCGGCGGCGCTGGCCCCGGGCGGCGATCCGGTCGAGCATCCGGTCGACCCACTCGCGCTCCTCGGCGCGGCTGAACTGGTTGGGGATGAGCACCACAACCCGGTCGCCGTCCTGGTAGGCGGACACCGTACGTCGGCGGCGATCACTGCGCCGTACCTCGACGTCTGGCCTCTGGGGTGCCACTAGGGCACGCTAACCGGTCCCGGGCCGGTCTCCAAGCCCTTCACGATGAAATTGTCAAGTCGGCCCTCAACAGATGCATTCTGAGCGCCATAAAGTGTCATACTTCAGACATACTCGGCGTGTTGCGGGTCAACCGGGCCGGCAGATGCCCCCCATCAGGGCAGACTCACGGGGTCGACTTCCTCACAGTGTCGACGTGGCGCTGACGCTTCACCCGTTCGGGGTGGGTACTGTCCGCCGAACCGGTGGTCGCGACCCGCGGCCGGGATGAGCATCAAGGAGGGGTCGCCGTGGCTCAGTACAACGGCTACTGCGTGAAGTGCAAGGAGAAGCGGGACTTCGACGGCACCGTCGAGGTTTCGAAGACCGGGATGAACATGGCGAAGGGCACCTGTCCGGTGTGCGGAACCAAGATGAACCGCATCCTGGGCAAGGCCCCCGCGGCCTAAGGCACTGGAGGGGCGGCCTACCCGGCCGCCCCTTGGTCCGTAACCGGACACCCGCACCGAAAAAGCTGTGGATAACCCGGGTTTCCCTGTGGATAACCCGGCGGACGAGCGCGCCCCTGTGGACAACCGGGCGGCCCGCCGCACGACCCCGGTCAGCCTGAGGGCATGCGACCACTCCTCGCCCTCCGCCGGCTCCGGCGCGACCTGGGCAGCGTCCAGCTCGGCGTCGACCCCGCGCACGCGGTGCTCCTCGACCTCGGCGACCCCCGCCTGACCCGGCTCCTCGACCTGTTCGACGGCACCCGCACGCGCACCCAGCTGGCGCACGCGGCGAAACGGCTCGGCCTGCCCGCCGACGCGCTGCCCGCCCTCCTCGACACCCTCGCCGCCGCCGGGCTGCTCCGGGACGGCCTGCTGCCCGCCGGGCTCCCCGAACGGGCCCGCGCCGGCCTGCTGACCGAGGCCCGGGCGCTCGCGGTGCGAACGGATCCCGCCGACGTCCTGCGCCGGCGGTGGGCGGCCACGGTGGCGGTCGTGGGCTCCGACCGCCTCGGCGTACCCCTAGCGTCGGCTCTGGCCTGTTCCGGGGTCGGCACGGTCCGCACCGGCCTGACCGGCCTGGCGGAGCGCTCCGACGCCCTGCCCGGCGGCCTGGCACCCGGACACAGCGGCCGGAGCCGCGCCCTGGCCGCCGCCGACGCGATCCGCCGCGCGGCGCCGCACGCCCGGATCGGCCCCGGCGCGCCCAGCCTCGTGATCCACGTCGGCCACCTGGACCGCCCCGCCCGGCTGGTCGCCCTCGGCCACGCCCGGCAGCGCACCCCGCACCTACTCGTCACAGTCCGTGACGGCCACATCGCGGTCGGCCCGCTGATCCGGCCGGGGCACACCGCCTGCCTGAGCTGCCTGGACGGCTACCGCACCGCCCGCGACCCGCGCTGGCCCCTCCTCGCCGCCCAGCTCGCCACCGACCCGGCCCGCGCGGAGCCGTGCGAGGCCGGCCTGGCCCTGCTCGCGGTCGGTCACGCGACCGTCCAGGCCCTCGCCCAGCTCGACGGCGGGGACCCCGAGACCCTGGACACCACGGTCGAATGGGCCCCGGACGGGTCCTCCCGACGGCAGCACTGGCGGCGCGATCCGGACTGCGACTGTTCCCGACGGTGGCCCGGGCGGCAGAACGCCTCCCGGGCGGGGACAATGGGCGGGTGACCGACATCCCGCGCCGCGCACTCTCCCGCACCGCGAAACTCGCCTCGCTGCCCCTCGGCTTTGCCGGACGGGCCGCCCTCGGCTTCGGCAAGCGGGTGACCGGCATTGCCTCCGAGGTCATCAACGAAGAGATCCAACAGCGCACCGCCGAACAGCTGTTCAGTGTGTTGGGGCAGCTCAAGGGCGGGGCGATGAAGCTCGGCCAGGCCCTGAGCGTGTTCGAGGCGGCCCTGCCCGAGGCCCTCGCCGGGCCGTACCGGGAGGCGCTCACCAAGCTCCAGGAGGCCGCCCCGCCGCTGCCCGCCGCCACGGTCCACAAGGTGCTGGCCAAGGAGCTCGGCGCGGACTGGCGCAGTCAGTTCCAGGAGTTCGACGACACGCCGACCGCCGCCGCGAGCATCGGCCAGGTGCACCGCGCCGTGTGGGGCGACGGCCGGGACGTGGCCGTCAAGGTGCAGTACCCCGGCGCGGGCGACGCCCTGGTCGCCGACCTCAACCAGCTCGCCCGGTTCTCCGCCCTGTTCCGCATCCTCCAGCCGGGCCTCGACGTGAAGCCCCTGGTCACGGAGCTGCGCGAGCGGGTCGTCGAGGAGCTCGACTATGAGCTGGAGGCGAGCTACCAGCGCACGTTCGCCGACGCGTACCGGGACGACCCGGAGATCTACGTGCCCGAGGTCGTCGCCGCCGGGCCCCGCGTGATCGTCACCGAATGGATGGCGGGCACCCCGCTGTCGAAGATCATTTCGGGGGGTACGCAGGAGCAGCGCGACCTCGCCGGCCTGCGCATGTCCACCCTGCACTTCTCCGGCCCCACCCGCGCCGGCCTCCTGCACGCCGACCCGCACCCGGGCAACTTCCGGCTCCTCGACGACGGCCGGCTCGGCGTCCTCGACTTCGGCGCCTGCGCCCGGCTGCCCGAGGGCCACCCCGAACCGCTCGGCCGGCTCACCCGGCTCGCGCTGGCCGGCGAGGCGGAAGCGGTGCTGGCCGGCCTGCGCGGCGAGGGGTTCGTCAAGCCCAGCGTCGACGTCGACGCCGAGGCCGTCCTGGAGTACGTGCTGCCGATGCTCGCGCCGATCGCCGAGGACGAGTTCCAGTTCTCCCGGGCATGGCTGCGCTCCGAGGCGACCCGGATCGCGAACCCGAAGTCCCCCGCGTACGCGCTGGGCAAGCAGATGAACCTGCCCCCGTCGTACCTGCTGATCCACCGGGTCACGCTCGGCTCGATCGGGGTGCTCTGTCAGCTGGAGGCGAAAGCGCCCTACCGCTCGGTCCTCACCCGGTGGCTACCCGGTTTCGCCGACGAGTAGTGCCCTCCTCGATCGTGAGGAGGTTCGCCCGGGCGCAGAACCCGCACAGCCACAGCCTGCCGGCCGGGCCGAGCTGCAGGGCCCAGCCGTCCAGCGGCGGTTCCTCGGCCTCCCGGTCGCACAGCGCACAGTAGACAGTCTCGTCCATGACCCCTCCCCCGACGACGCACGGTAACCATCGCCGACGTTACGCCGCCTGAGTCCCCGTTGACGACCGCCGCACCGTAACAATCCGTGAACGCGAAGCGCCCGCCCCGGCCAGTGGCCGGAGCGGGCGCGTTGTGTACTAGGGGGTCCCCGTTCTTAGTACTGGGTCCTACTTGGCGTCGTTACGACGCGCGACCCACAGAGCGATGCGACGGGCTGCACGGGACGCCCCCTGGCGACCCGGCGCAGCCTTGGGCATTCGCGCCCGGCTCATCGCTTCGTACTGAAGATGGTTCAGCTGGTTGAATTCGAAGTTCATCGGATTTCCTTGATCTCTGAAAAGTATGGGTAGTACTCGGTGGTGCTCAGGCCGCGCGGAGCTGCGCGTCCCGGGCGAGGTCTTCCTTACGCGGACGGCCCCGGGGCCGCTTCCGCGGTACTACGGTGCCGCGCTCGAAGATCTCGCCACCCCACACGCCCCACGGCTCCTGCCGCTCCAGCGCGCCCGCGAGGCACTCCACCCGAACCGGGCAGGCACCACACAGGGTCTTGGCGTTCTCCAGCTCAGCCGGCGCTTCCGCGAACCACAGGTCCGGGTTGTTGCGCCGACACGGCAGGTCGTCACGGTCGGTGTCGATGGCCCGTTCCACGGGGACCAACGCCAGGCTCATGCCCGGTTCACCTCTTCCTGTCTCGTTCCACTACGGCGCTGCCCCTGTTTGGAGCAACGAATAAGGCCGCGGATCCCGGTTATCGGGTTCCGCGGCCTCGAGGTGAGCCGTCGCCTGGTGGTTACCAGGTTTCTCTCCCTCGAGGCGGGGTCCCGCCCACGTACGCCCCCGGCCGCTTGACAGCGGTCGACGGACCATCGGCCAGCACGCCAGCGATCAGCGCGGTCTGGACCTGAGCAGAGGCCAGGATCGGCCCATTGCTCTTGTGCGACTTGCCCTTGCTCGACTCGACAGCAAGCTGCGGCTCGCCAGCCTGCGCCCAGACAGCGGTCTCCCGCGCCATGGCCGCGACGGCGGACACAGAGGTCTTGATCAACTCGGCGGTCTCGGTCGTCATGGTCTCGGTGGTCACAATCGACGCACCGGGGTTGACGAACTCGACTTCCTGGACCAGGAGGCTCTGAGCACCGCTCCGGTCGTGAGCTCTGCCGCTCATCTCGCTGTTGCAACCCAGCGGACGCACGACGCGCACACCGACACCGAAGTCGAATCCAGCACCCTGTCGCGAGGCGAGCAGGGAGCCGCCACGGGTGTGGCCGGCCAGCATCGACAGCTCCGCCGTCGTCATCTCGATGATCTCCACTGTCAACACCTCCCGACTAACTCCCGATCCGGACATGGTCACCGCAGCCAGATTCCTCTGGTGTGGTGCCTGAAGGCTATGCCTCGCGTAGCAAACGCCGCAACCTAATTTACGGTGCCGTTATCCAGGAACTTTGTGTCAGCACGCGACTACGGCTGGCGGGCGGAAACGGCACACCTCAGGGTACGCGACCGGAGCCCGGCGCGGGGCCCCGTCGAGGCCGCCGAGCGCACTCAGCCCGCCGCCCCTTCGGGCAGTACGTCGGCAACGGACTTGCCGGCCACCAGGGCCAAAACCGCCTCGCCGTACAGGTTGAGCTTGCGGGGGCCGATCCCCGCGATGGACACCAGCTGCGGTTCGCCGGACGGGAGCTGCTCGGCGATCGCGGTCAGGGTCGCGTCGGTGAACACCACGTACGCGGGGACCTTGGCCGCGCGGGCCACCTGCGCCCGCCAGTCCTGGAGGCGCTCCAGCAGCTCCTCGTCCATCTCCGAGGGGCAGGTGGCGCAGCGGCCCAGCTTGCGTTCCATCGCGTCCATCAGGGTCACGCCGCAGACCCGGCAGGACACGGAACGCACGGCCGCCCGGTCGCGCCTGCGGGGGGCCGCCGGGGTCTGGGTGCCGGCCCTGGGGGTACCCGTCGGAAGGAACCTGCTCGGTCGGCGCGACTGCCGCCCGCCCGCCGCGCGGGCCGCCGCCCAGGACAGCCACAGCCACTCCCGCGCCCGGGTGATGCCCACGTAGAGCAGCCGGCGCTCCTCCTCCAGGGCCTCGGGTGTCTTCGCGTACACCGTGGGCAGGGTGCCGTCGGCCAGCCCGACCAGGAACACCGCGTCCCACTCCAGGCCCTTGGCGGAGTGCAGGGAGGCCAGGGTGACGCCCTCGACGGTCGGGGCGTGCTGGGCGGCGGCGCGGCGGTCGAGCTCCTCGGTGAAGGCCGACAGGCTCGTGTCGCCGGCCCGGGACGCCGCGAACTCCTCCGCGAGGCCGACCAGGGCCGCCAGCGCCTCCCACTTCTCCCGGGCCGCGCCGCCCGCTGGTGGGTTCTCCGACCGCCAGCCCACCGCGTCCAGCGCCTCCGCGACCGTCGGCACCAGCGGGGCGGACGGGTCGGCCGTGCGGGTCGCGACGCGCAGGGCCACCATCGCCTGGCGGATCTCGCCCCGTTCGAAGAAGCGCTCGGAGCCCTGGAGAACGTAGGGGACGGCGGCGTCGGCGAGGGCGCCCTCGTACACCTCTGATTGGGCGTTGATCCTGTAGAGCACCGCTATCTCGCTCGGCGGTGTGCCCGCGTCGATCAGGGCCGCGCACCGGGCCGCCACCGCCGCTGCCTCGGCCGGCTCGTCGGAGAAGTCGCGCACCTCGGGCTCGGGGCCGGCGGGGCGCTGGCCGACCAGCTCCAGCCGGAGCCGGGCCTCCGCGCCGCGCGCCTGGCTGATCACCGTGTTGGCCAGGGCCACGACCTGGGGTGTCGACCGGTAGTCCCGGAACAGCCGGACCACGGTCGCGTCCTTGTGCGTGCGGGGGAAGTCGACCAGGTAACCCGAGGTGGCCCCGGTGAACGAGTAGATCGTCTGGCTCGCGTCCCCGACCACGGTCAGGTCGTCGCGCCCCGCGAGCCAGGTCTCCAGCAGCTTCTGCTGCACCGGGTTCACGTCCTGGTACTCGTCCACCACGAAGTGCCGGTACTGCGAGCGGATCTGCTCCGCCACATCCTGGTGCTCCTCCATGGCCCACACGGCCGACCGGAGCACGTCCTCGAAGTCGATCATGCCGGCGGCCCGCTTCGCCCGCTCGTACTCCGCGAACACGGCCGCGACCTGGTCCGCCGCCAACGGCAGCTCCCGACCGGCCCTCGTCGCCACCTCCGGATAGTCCCCGGGCTCCACCAGGGAGGACTTGGCCCACTCGATCTCACCGGCCAGGTCCCGGGCCAGCGTGCGCTCGCCCCGGTGCCCCGTCTTCGCCGCCGCGAGGGTGATCAGCCGGGCCTTGGAGTCCACCAGCTCGGGCATCGCCCGGCCGTGGAAGATTCTCGGGGCGAAATACCGCAACTGCCGCAGGGCCGCCGCGTGGAACGTGCGCGCCGACACACCCCCGGCACCGAGCAGCCCCAACCGGGCCCGCAACTCCGCCGCCGCCCGCGCCGTGAACGTGACCGCCAGCACCTGCTGCGGCTGCACCTGGCCCGACCGCACCCGGTGCGCGATCCGGTGCGTGATGGCCCGGGTCTTCCCCGTGCCCGCGCCCGCCAGGATGCACAACGGGCCGGCCGGGGCGGTCACCGCCGCGCGCTGCTCGTCGTCCAGTCCCGCCAGTACGTCGTCCACGGTCACCGATTCTTTCATCTTGCTCTGTCGCGTGTCGGTCGCCACAACGGAGACTGAATCCCACCGTCGGGATGTTGACCCAGATAGCGTGCGCCCTCAGGAGGTTTGAACAGATGCTGACGATGTACTCCACCACATGGTGCGGCTACTGCCGGCGACTCAAGTCGCAGTTCGACCGGGAGGGCATCACCTACCAGGTGATCGACATCGAGGAGTCGCCGAACGACGCCGAGTTCGTGATGAGCGTCAACGGCGGTAACCAGACGGTTCCGACAATTCGCTTCTCGGATGGTACGGCGATGACCAACCCGTCGATCGTCCAGGTCAAGGAGCAGCTCGCGGCCATCGCGGCCCGATAGCTCTTCCGCACGTCCGCAGCCCGGGGGGTTCCGACCTCCCGGGCTGGCTCGCGTCCGTTCCGGGTTCCTGCCGCGGGCTGGCGCGTCCTTCCGGGACCGGCGCGCCCCTTCCGCAGACTGGCGCGTCCCTTCCGGGGGCTGAGCCGAACGGGCTGTCGGCCTAGACTGCGACGCATGTTCCTCGATCCCGCCGCCTTCCCGTTCGTGGACACGCTGAGGTCCGCCTGGGCCGACGTGCGCGACGAGTACCTGGCCCTGCCCGAGGACTCGTTCGATCCGTGGGTGCAGCGCGAGATGTACGGCGACGGCTGGTCCGTGTACGGCCTGGTCGCGTTCGGCGAACGCATCGAACCGGCGCTCGCGACGTGCCCGCGCACCGCGGCGGCCCTGGAGCAGGTCCCGGGCCTGACCACCGCCGGGTTCTCCCGACTCGCCCCCGGCACGCACATCAAGCCGCACGAGGGCTGGGTGACCACCGTGTACCGGGCGCACCTCGGGCTCGTCGTCCCCGAGGACTGCGGAATCCGGGTCGGAACGGCGACGCGGTCATGGGTACCCGGCGAGGTGCTGATCTTCGATGACACGGTCAACCACGAGGCCTGGAACCGCTCCGATGCGCCACGGACCGTGCTCCTCTTCGACTTCCTGCGGCCCGGTGAGAGCGGGCAGGACGAGGCCCCGCCGGAGGTGGCCGAGTTCCTCCGCCACCGCCGGGCCGACGCCTAGATCCGACGACGACGGCAGCCATGTGGGATCCCGCCAGCGTCCTGTCCAGCACGGACCGTGAGCACTTCTCGAACCTGTGGGACAAGTGCTCCGCGTCGGGCCAGATGAGGAGAGGTTCGGCGCCGCGCCATCCCGTGTCAGGTAGATCGCAGGGGCCCGGTCAGGGGAGTTTGCCGGCCAGCCAGTTGTCGATCAGGAGGCGGGAGATCGAGATCCGGGACGGCAGGACCAGGTCCGTGGCGCGCAGGGCGGCGCGGGTGTGCCACTCGGCCTCCGCGATCTCCGTCGGGTCCAGGACCAGCGGCTCTGCCGGATCCGCCAGCGCCGTGAAGCCCGCCATCAGCTCGTCGGCGAAGGGCCAGCCCTCGCTCGCCACGTACCGGATGTCGGAGACCGTGATGCCCAGTTCCTCGGCGGACTCGCGGGCGACCGTGCCCTCCAGGCTCTCGCCCGGGGAGACGAAGCCGGCCGTGACCGAGCGCCAGCCCTCCGGGCGGGCCGTGTTCCGGGAGAGCAGGCAGCGGCCCTCGTCGCCGGGGACCCCGTCGTGGATGAGGACGAGGACGGCCGGGTTGGTGCGGGGCCAGGTCAGGTCGCCGGCCTCGGTCTGCTGGACCCAGCCGGCGTGCACCGGGTGGGTCGGGGCGCCGGTGCGCGGATGGAAGCGGTGGCTCTCGTGCCAGTTGGCCAGGGCGACGGCGGCCAGGGCCAGTTCCACGAAGAGGGGGGACGGCGGGTCGAGGAGGACGTCGCGCAGGCCGGTCATGTCCGGGACCTCGGCCATGACCGCGAAGTAGGGCGTGCCGTCCGCGTCGACGCCGAGGAAGAGCCGCTCACCGGCCAACCAGTCGTCGACCGAACGACCGCTGGCCGCCTCATCGCCGAGCGGACGACCGTTCACCGCCGCATCGCCGGCCGGCCGCTCACCGGCTGGCCGGACGTCGCCCGACCGGGCATCGGGCGCGGCCCCGCCGCCGGGGACCGACGCCACCCGGGTGTCGACCAGCGCCGACACCGCGCCACCGTGCACGGCGAAGATCCGGGCCCGACCCCAGGCCTCCGCCAGCCAGTCGGGGTCGGTGCGCCGGAACTCCGCACGGTCGATCATGCCCGGACGACTCCCGCGAGCGCCTTCAGCGAGGGCTCGATGACGTCCGCCTCGCCGAGGATGACGATCGCCGCGTTGGCCGGGGAGAAGTAGCGGGCGCCGGCGGCGGCCACCTCCTCCAGGGTCACGGCGGCGAGCCGGTCGCAGTGCGCGGCCAGCCAGTCCAGGTCGAGGCCGAAGCCCTCCAGCATCGAGGTGAGGCTCGCGATGCCGGCCTGGGTGGCCATGCCGAGCCGGAGGCTGCCCAGCGCGTACTCCCGGGCCTGCTCCAGCTCCTCGGTGTCGGGGGGCAGGACGGCGAGGCGGCCGAGCTCGTACAGCGTCTCCAGCAGGGCCGGGGCCGTGACCTCCGTGGCCACGTCCGCCGAGATCATGATGGTGGAGCCGGCCAGGGAGTGCTCGACGCCGGAGTGCGGGGAGTAGGTGTAGCCCTTGTCCTCGCGGATGTTGCCGACCAGCCGGGACGAGAAGTAGCCGCCGAAGACCAGGTTGGCCAGGGTGAGCGCCGGGTGGTCGGGGTGGCTGCGCGGCACGCCGGGCAGGGCGATCCGCAGGCAGGACTGCACCGAGCCGGGCCGGTCGACCAGGGTGATCGGGCCGCCGCCGAGCGCCGGGAGGTCCGGGAAGCTGACCTCGGGCGCGCCCGGGGTCCAGCCGGACAGGGCCTGGGCGACGGAGTCGAGGGCCTTTTCGGGTACGACGTCGCCGACCAGCACCAGCGACGCCCCGTCCGGGCGGACCCGGGCGGCGTGCATCGCGGCGAGGTCCTCGCGGGTGACGGCGCGGACCTGCTCCGGGTCCGGGGTCTGCACCTCGTAGGGGTGGCCCGGGTAGATGCGCTTGAGCAGGGCGACCCGGGCGAGGTGGCCGGGCTGGGTGCGGGCCAGGCTGATCCGGTCCGCGATCCGCTCGGCCTCGGTCTCGACCTCGCCGGACGGGTACGCCGCGCCGTTGAGGGTGAGCGCCAGGAGTTCGAGCAGCCGGTCGAGGCCGTCGACCAGGCAGTTGCCGGAGATGGTGAGCCGGTCCAGGTCCGTACCCGCGGCGAGCCCGCCCCCGACGGCCTGCAGCTCGGTGGTGATGGCGTAGATGTCCATCTCGTCGGTGCCGGCGAACAGGGTGCCGGCCAGCAGGCCGCCCCGGGCCAGGTCCGCCTGGGCGAACGGCACCCGCAGGCGCAGCTCGACCAGCGGGATGGACGACCGGCGGATCGCGATGACGTGCAGCCCGTTGGGCAGGGTGCGCTCGGCCCGCTCGGGGACGACCAGCGGACCGGCGGGGGTCAGATCGGGGACAACGCTACTCATGCCGACACTCCCGGAATGACCTCGATGCTCGCGCGGCGCTGCGGACGCAGGGTGGCCGCGGCGGCGATGATCTGCGCCTCGGTGACCTCGCCGAGCAGTCTCGGCAGGTCGTTGATCAGGGCGGGGTTGCCGTGCTGGAGTTCCAGCACCGCGAGCCGCACCGCCCGGTTGGTGACCGCGTCGGTCTCCCGGAGGAAGTGCGTGACGAACCGGGCCTGGATCCGGGCCAGTTCGCCCTCGGCGAGGCCGTCGGTGGCCAGGCGCTCGAGCTCCTCGTCGACCGTGCGGAGCACCTTGTCGGTGTCGCCGCCGGGCGGCATGAACACCTGGAGCAGCAGCACCGTGGGGTCGCGGACCTCGAACGGCTCGCCCATGAACCCGATGTAGCCGCCGACGCTGGTCGCGGTGCGGTCGCGGAGCACCATGCGCTCCTGGAGCCGGGCCGCCTCGCCGTCGGTGAGGACCTCGGCGAGCAGCACGTACGGCAGGTAGGCGGAGAACTCGACGATCGGGTCCGGCACGCGCCAGGCCAGCGCGACCGCGGGCAGCGGGGCCATCGCGTCGGTGTAGGAGTCGCGGCGCTCGGCGGTCAGGTCGGGCTCCGCGAACGAGGGCCGGACGGGTGCCGGGCGGCCGGGGATGTTGCCGAAGTGCTTCTCGACCATGGCGCGGGCCGCTGCCACCTCGAAGTCGCCGGAGACGGCGAGCACGGCGTTGCCGGTGGCGTAGTACTCCGCGAAGAAGCCGGCCGCGGCCTCGACGGTGGCGGACTCGAGGTCGACGAACGAGCCGTACCCGTCGTGGGCGTTGGCGAACGTGTCGAACATGACCGGTGGCAGCTTCAGCCACGGGAAGCCGCCGTACGGCCTGTTCAGCACGTTGACCCGGATCTCCTCCTTCACCACGTCGATCTGGTTGCGGACGTTCTCCTCGTTCAGCCGGGGACCGCGCATCCGGTCGGCCTCGAGGAACAGCGCCCGCTCGAGCGCGCCCGCGGGCAGCGACTCGTAGTAGTCGGTGTAGTCGAAGTGGGTGGAACCGTTGAAGGTGCCGCCGGCGCCCTGCACGTACTTGAAGTGCGCCAGCTTCTCCAGGTTCTCGGAACCCTGGAACATCAGGTGCTCGAAGAGGTGGGCGAAGCCCGTGCGCCCCTCCGGCTCCGATCTGATGCCGACGTCGTAGACGACGGTGACGCCGACGACGGGCGCCGAACTGTCAGGCTGGAGCACCACACGCAGGCCGTTGGCCAGGGTGAACCGCTCGATCGTGTAACTCGTGGCTGGAATCCGCACCCCCCGACCCTAGCGCGTGCCGGGCACCCTGGATACGCGCCACCTCCGGTCCTGCCAGGGGCTTCAGCGGCCGGCGAACCTGACCGAGTCGAGCACCTCGTCCACGACGGAGTCGAACTGCCGGTGGGTGCCCGGGATCGACACGTACAGCACGGCGGCCTCGGGGCGGCCCACGTCGATCATCGCGATCGCGACCAGCTCGTCCTTGGCGGTCAGGCCGCGCCGGGAGTTGTCGAACCGCAGCCGGAACTTGCTCACCCACGCCGGCCGGCCACCCAGGACGGCGGCCTCGTCGCGGATCATCTCCATGGTGTTGGGCTGCGGGTAGTACGACACCCGGGCGTCGGCGGCCACCTGGCGGCCCGTGCACTTCAGGTCGAGCTGGGTGCCGTCGTTGGCGGTCGCCGGGACCGAGCCGGACAGGATCGAGGCGTGGTAGGTGCCCTCCGAATACCGCTCGGTGACGATGTCCTGGCCGATCCGGTACTGCACCTTCAGGGTGCCCGCCGACCAGCTGTCCAACCAGGGCTGCCACGGCTCGCCGAACTTCTTGTAGGAGATCCCGGCCTTCTCGTCCACGGTGCGCGGGCCCGCCGGCACCGGGGGCGCCTCGTAGCTGGGCTCCGGATACGACGTCGGGGGCGGGCACAGCTTCGCCAGGGGCGGGCGGCGGTCGGGGCCGTTCTCCGCCGTCGGCCGCAGCGGGGCAACGTTGCCGGTGAGCACCATCGCCAGGACGACCACGATGCCCAGCACCAGCACCAGGGCCGCACCGCCGCCGAACCACAGCAGCAGGCGCCTGTTCGGATCGGGGGGCGGGGGCTCCAACGGGACCGCGCCGGAGCGCCGCGCGGCGTCGGCCTCCAGCCGGGTCGCGAAGGTGACCAGGCCACCGAGGTGCGGGTGAGCCGGCTGCGGCTTGGCTGCGGTGGGCGACGGCGGGAGGACGATGTCGGCGTCCCCGTCGGCCCACGGCGATTCACTGGTCGTCATGACTCCCCCAGTGTGCCACCGGAACGCAAGGGGACGCCCGCCACGAGCGCCGCCAGGCCATCGGCGTCCAGGAGGTCGACGGGGCGGACCGTGCGGTCTTCGCGGACGTAGTGGAACGCCGCGCGGACCCGGTCGAGGGGCACGCCGGCCAGCTGCGCCCAGGCCAGCCGGTACGCGGCCAGCTGCACCGCCGCCGCCCGGGCCGCCTCCCCCGCCGGTGGCCGGCCGGTCTTCCAGTCCACGACGTCGTAGCTGTCCCCGTCCCGGAAGACGGCGTCCATCCGGCCCCGGAGCAGCACGCCCCCGACGAGCGTGGAGAAGGGCACCTCGATCCGGTACGGGACCCGGTCGGCCCACGAACCGGCCTCGAACGCCGCGCGCAGGTCGGCGAAGTCGGCGTCCGGTGCCGCGTCCGCGTCGGCCGCACCGGGCAGTTCGTGCAGGTCGAGCAGTGTCTCCGCCCCGTTGCGCCGTTCGAGCCAGGTGTGGAACGCCGTGCCCCGGCGCGCGTGGGTCGCCGGCCGCTCCGGCAGCGGGCGCCGCAACCGGCGGGCCAGCTCCGCCGGGTCCTTGGCCAGGGTCACCAGCTGGGAGACCGTCAGCCGGTCGGGCAGGGTCACGGCGCCGCTGTCGTGGGCCGTGCGGTCCCGTTCGGCGAGGAGGAGGGTGACCTCGGGGGAGAGCTCGCCCGGCGTACCCAGGAAGGAGGTCACCAGGTCGGCGCCCTCCGTCAGCGCCCGGCGGCGCTCGGCCGACAGCGGGTCGTGCGGCCAGGGTTTGTGGGCCCGCTCGGCGCGCAGCGGGTTGTCCGGCCCGGGGTCGTCGACCCAGACATCGGTGTGCGCGTGCCCCCGGACCTCGGTCAGGAACGGGCTGGGCTGGCTGGGTCGCTTGTTGTCCGACCAGCGGTACCCGGAGCACAGCAGCAGGTCCCGGGCCCGGGTCACCGCGACGTAGGCGAGCCTGCGCTCCTCGCGCTCGCCGTGCGCCTTCCACGCCGCGTCGAAGTCCCTGATCGTGCCGGTGAACGCGGGCAGCTCGGCCGCGTCGCCGCGCAACGGGAACGGCAGCACGCCCAGGCCCTGCAGCCACGCGTCGGCCTTGCCCGCCGGGTCCGGGAACAGCCCGTCGTTGAGCCCGGCGACCGCGACGACGTCCCACTCCAGGCCCTTGGCGCTGTGCACGGTCACCAGCTGCACCGCGTTGTCCGCGACCTGGGCCGGGCCCTGTTCGAGGCCGCGTTCCTCCCGGGCCGCCGCGTCCAGGTAGCTGAGGAACCCGCCCAGGCCGGGCCCCCGCGACTCGGCGGCGAACCGGGCCGCGACGTCGCCGAACTCGGCGAGGTGGACCATGCCGTCGGTGGCCGGGCGGGTGATCACCTCGACGTCGAGGCCGAGGGTGGTGATGACGTCGGCGACGAGGTCGGGGAGGGCGCGGTCCAGGTGGGAGCGGAGGGCGCGGAGTTCGCGGGCGAAGCGGGTGAGGCGGCGGTGGCCCTCCGGGGAGAAGGGTGGCACCCGGGAGGCGTGGTCCGGCGTCCCCGCGTCGTCGGCCTCCTCCGGCCAGGGCTCATCAGCCCAGGGCCCGTCAGCCGGCCCGGGCTCGCCCGCAGGCCCGGGCTCCGGTGCCGGCCCCGCGCCCGGGTCCGGTTCGTCCGCCAGCGTGTCCAGCGCCTCGATGATCGACGAGTCCGCTCCCAGGTCCCGCGACCACCGGTACAGCTGCATGACGTCGCGCGGCCCGATCCGCCACCGCGGCCCGGTCAGCAGCCGGAGCAGCGCCCCGCCCGCCGTCGGGTCCGCCAGTACCCGCAGCGTGCTGAGCACCTCCACGACCTCGGGGGTGTCGAGCAGCCCGCCCAGCCCGACCACCTCGACCGGCAGCCCCCGCGCCCGCAGCGCCGCCTCGATCCGCGCCATCTGGGACCGCTTCCGGACCAGCACGGCGGCGGTGGGCTGCGCGTCGGCCTCCCAGTAGCTGCGCAGCGAACGGTCGAGCCGGTCCGCGATCCAGGCGGCCTCGTCGTCGGCGGTCAGGTGCAGGGCGCAGTGCACCGCCGGCCGGCCGTGGTCGGGGCGCCCGGCCCGGAGCACCGCCTTGCTCTCCAGCCCCGCCGACAGCGCGTTGGCCGCCGTCAGGATCCCGGGCTGGTTGCGCCAACTGACGCTCAACTCTTTCCGGGTACCGCCGAAGCTGTCCAGGAATCGCTCCAGGCTCCCCGCGCTGGCCCCCCGCCAGCCGTAGATCGCCTGGGCCGGGTCCCCGACGGCCGTCACCGGGTACCCGTCGCCGAACAGCGCCTGGAGCAGCACGAACTGCCCGTGGCTCGTGTCCTGGTACTCGTCGAGCAGCACCACCCGGTACCGGGCCCGCTCCGCCGCCCGCACCTCCGGATGGACCCTGGCGATCAGCGCCGACCGGCTCAACTGGTCGCCGAAGGCCATCACCTCGGCGGCCTCCAACCGATCCTGGTACGCCCGGATCAGCGGCACCAGCTGGGCGCGCGCCCGCTGGGTCGCCTCGGCCGTCTTCCCCTTCAACGGGGCCAGCCCCGCCTGGAAGTCCGCCAGGTCCTCCGGGGTGCGCAACTGCCCGGCCAGGTCCCCGGCGAGCTGGAGCACCGCCTCGGTCACCGCGCCCGGGCTCTTGTCGATCGCGGACATGTCCCCGTCGTACGCGCGGACCACCGCGTCGGCGAACCGCCAGCGCTCGGCCTCGGTGATCAGCCGGGTACTCGGCTCGTACCCGCCGCGCAGCCCGTGTTCGGCGTGGATCCGCCCCGCGTACGCGTCGTAGGTGGAGATCGTCGGCTCGCCCGCGAACATGTCGCTCGGCCCGAGCCGGGTCTCCAGCTGGCCCAGCCGGCGGCGGATCCGCACCCCGAGTTCGCCGGCCGCCTTCCGGGTGAACGTCAGGCCGAGGACCTGCTCGGGGCGGACCAGCTCGTTCGCGATCAGCCACAGCACCCGGGCGGCCATCGTCTCCGTCTTGCCCGAACCGGCCCCGGCGACGACCAGCATCGGCTCCAGCGGCGCGCTGATGATCGCGGCCTGCTGCTCCGTCGGGGGCGGCTGGCGGAGCAGTTCGGCCAGCGCCTGCGGGGTGAACCTCACTCCGTCACCCCCTTCACGTGCATCGGGCAGCACACCCGGACCGGACACTGTCGACACTTCTCGTTCACGATCGCGAGCACCGTCGCGCCGCCGACCACCCGGCCGGCCGCGGTGACCAGGTCCGCGCCCCAGCCGGGGTCGGCGGCCTCCGACAGCGGGGTCTGACGCTGCTCCGGGTTGTTCTTCAACCGCAGCCTGACCAGGGCCGCGCCGCCCGACACCTCCCCCTCGGGGAACGCGCCGGCCTCCACCGCCGCCTGGTACGTCGCCAGCTGCTTGCTCGTCTCCGCGTCCTCGGAGGCCGAGCCGGTCTTGAAGTCGTACACCACGAGCCGGCCGTGGTCGTCGCGCTCCAGCCGGTCCACCCGGCCGACCAGTTCCACGTCGTCGCCGAAGTCGATCCGGAACGCCTGCTCGACGCCGATCAGCCGGGGCGCGCGGCCCTCCGTCCAGCTCAGCAGCTTGTCGATCATGCCCTCGACGTCCTGCCACTGCCGGCGCGAGTACCACCGGGCGCCGGTGTCGATCTGTGCGAACCGCCGGCGTACCTCGTCGAAGATCTCCGCCCGGGTGATCCCGTCCCGCGCCGACAGCTCCGCCGCGTAGTGCACCAGGGTGCCGATCGAACCGGCAGCGCTCACCGCGTCGCCGCCGTGCCGGCTGAGCAGCCAGCGCAACCCGCAGGTCAGAGCCGTCTCCACAGTAGAGGGTGACACCCGGACCCGCTCCCCGGGCAGTGCCATCGGCCGCGCGTCGGACAGGTCCCGCAGCCCCCACCAGTCGTCGGGGTGCGCGCCGGGCACGCCCGCGTCGGCCAGCGCGGCGAGCTGGCGGGCCGCGTCCTCGTCGGGCAGCCGGCGGCGCAGGTCCGCCACCAGGCCGGGCAGGGTGAGGGCCTGCGGCAGCGGCGTGTACTCGACCGGCACCTGCTCCGGCTGCTCCGACCGGACCCGCAGCTCGTCCAGGAACCGGCTCGGCTGCTCCTCCTTGCCCGCGACGGCCGTGGCGATCAGCAGCTTGCGGGCCCGGGTCGCCGCGACGTAGAACAGCCGGCGCTCCTCGTCCAGCAGGGCCACGACGCTCGGCTCCCGCTCCGCGACCACGTCGACCAGCAGTTCCGAGCCGAGCAGGGAACCACGGGGCTTCAGGTTGGGCCAGACGCCCTCCTGCACCCCGGCGACCGCGACCACGTCCCACTCCAGGCCCTTGGCCGAGTGCGCGGTGAGCACCCGCACGGCGTCGCCCCGGTCGGCGGTCGGCGCGAGGGAGTCGCCGGGCAGTTCCTGGCCGAGCACGTGGTCGACGAACAGGTGCGCGCCGGCGCCGGGCAGCCGGTCCACGAACCGGCCGGCGGCCTCGAACAGCGCGACGACGGCGTCGAGGTCCCGGTCGGCGGCCGCCCCGCGCTCACCACCGCCGAGCGCGGCACGTTCCCAGCGCTCGGCGAGCCCGGAGGCACTCCACACGGCCCACAGAGCTTCCTCCGCATTGGGTACGACGACCGGCGCGCCCGGGGCGTCGCTCTCCGGGTCCTCCGGCTCGGCGGGGGGCGCGGTGGGCTGCGGTCCCGCCTGGCGGGCGGCCGTGAGCAGGGCGTTGAGTCGGCGGGCGGGGGCGGCCCACGGGTCGTCGGGCGGATCCTCGATCAGCTCGGCGAGCGACTGCGGCACGGGCATCGGCTCCGGAACCGTCGTCCGCGCCGACCCGTCCGGGTGGTCCCCGTCCGTGGGTTCGGGTTCGGCGTCCGGCCAGGGGTCCTCTTCGGGCCAGGCCTCGGCATCCTCCTCCGGCTGGGGCTGGGGCTGGGGCTGGGCACCCTGCGCCGCGCCCGGCCAGTGCCGGATGCCGGGGCGGACGTCGGGTCCGGCCAGCGCGCCGAGGTCGCCTTCGTCGTCACGGTGCTCCGGGACAACGCCGTCGTGGGGATCGTCGACCGGTTCGAAGCCGAGGTCGTCGGCCGGCTCCTCGTCGGGCCAGTCCTCGTCGGGCCAGTCCTCGTCGTACCCGTCACAGGTTGTCGCCTGTGATCCGACCTCGCGCCGGGGTGCCGGGATGTGCGGGACCGGCTCCGGGCGGCGGGCCGACAGGAGGGCCAGGCCCTGACGGAGCCGCCGCTCGGCCAGCGGATCCGCCCCGCCCAGCGGCGAGTGCAGCAACGCCACCGCCGTGTCCTCGTCCAGCCGCTCCGGGTTCGCGGCGCAGTCCAGCAGCGTCAGCAACGCCCGCACCACCGGCTGCGCGGGCAACGGCAGATCCGCCGCGGCGGTCTCGACGGGTACGCCGGCCATCGTCATCGCCCGGCGCAGCGGCCCGAGCGCGGCGGCCGTCGAGCGCACGATGACCGCCATCCGCGACCACGGCACCTCGTCCAGCAGGTGCGCGGCCCGCAGCCGGTACGCGACGTAGCTCGCCTCCTCGCTCGCCGAGTGCAGCAGCGCCACCTCGTACCCGCCGACGCCCTTCGCCGTGACGAACCGGTGCCTCACCGCACCCCGCAGCCGGCGACCGACCCGCTGGGTGGCGTCCAGCAGGGTGCCGCCGGTCCGCCAGTTGGTGCCGAGGGTGACCGTGTCGGGGGCGAAGTCGCGCAGCCCGGCCGGGTCGGCGCCCCGGAACGTGAACGTCACCGAGTCGGGGTCGGCGAACCCGATCGGCCGGTCGGTCACCAGGTGCAGGAGCTGGAGCTGGGCGGGGTCGAGGTCCTGGGCGTCGTCGACGTACACGTGCCGGAGCCGGGCGCGCTCCGTCGCCAACAGGTCGGGGTCCTCGCGCAGCTCGGCGATCGCGGACCGGATCAGCTCCGCCGGGTCGTACCCGCCGGGATCGCGCAACAACCGCACGTCGATGTACTCGTCCAGGAACCGCGCCGCCGACACCCAGTCCGGCCGGCCGTGCTGGCGACCCCAGTCGGCCAACTGCCGCGCGGACACCCCGCGCTCGACGGCCCGGAGCAGCAGGTCCCGCAGTTCCGTCGCGAAACCCCTGGTCAGCAGCGCCGGACGCAACCCGGCCGGCCAGTCGTCCCGGCCGTCCTCCAGCGCGCCGCGCAGCAGCTCCCGGATGATCAGGTCCTGCTCGGGGCCGGTGATCAGCTTCGGGGTCGGGTCGCCCCGGCGGGCGGCGGCGAGCCGGAGCAGGGAGAACGCGTACCCGTGCGGGGTGCGGACCAGGGGTTCGGTCACGCCGGGGCTGCGCGCCGCGACCCCGTCGCGCAGGCCGGTGGCGGCGTGCCGGTTGAACGCCCAGACCAGGACCCGGTCCGGCTCGGCCCCCTCGGCGATCCGGGCCGCGACGGCCGCCAGCAACGTGGTGGTCTTCCCCGTGCCGGGCGCGCCCACGACCAGCAGCGGCCCCCGGTGCGCGACCACGGCGGCCTGCGCGGGGTCGAGGACCGGTGCGGTATGCGTTGCCGCAGGTCGCCGCACCAGTCGATAGGTCACGGGCTCAATTCCACCATGCCGGCCCCCGACCGGACGCATGGGCGGCCACGCGGCACTCCAACCCGTCGAGGGCAACTTTTTCCGACAAACCGACTACTCTCGCTCTGTGGAAGCCTCTCATCGAGCCGCTGTCGCCGCCGGTCATCCCGCCACCGCCGAGGTCGGCGCGCTGATCCTCGCGGCCGGCGGGAGCGCGGCCGACGCGGCGGTCGCCGCGGTCCTGGCCAGCTGCGTCGGCGAGACGATCCTCACCGGCCTGGGCGGCGGCGGCTTCGGCACCTACTACGACGCGGCCACCGGCGAGGTCACCTGCCTGGACTTCTTCGTCGCCGTCCCCGGCCTCGGCGCGCACGCCGAACCCGCCCCGATGAGCCCGATCAGCGTCAACTTCGGCGGCGTCCCCATCCCCTACTCGGCCGGCGCGTCCAGCGTCGCCGTCCCCGGGGTGCCGGCCGGCTGCGGCGAACTGCACCGCAGGTTCGGCCGCCTCGACTGGGCCGACGTGGTCGCCCCCTCCGTCGAGCTGGCCCGCACCGGCGTGCCCCTTCCGCACGCCCAGGCCCTGTCCCTGATCTCCATCGCCCCGGCCATGCTCCCCGGCGACGGCGCGGCCATCTACGCCCCCTCCGGCCGGCTCCTGACCGGCGGCGAGACCCTCTACCACCCCGGCCTGTCCACGGCGCTCGCCCAGCTCGCCGAGGAGGGCCCGGCCCTGTTCTACACCGGGCAGATCGGCAAACTGATCGTCGACATGGTCGCGGCCGGCGGCGGGGTGCTCACGGAACTCGACCTGGCCTCGTACCGGGTCCTGGAGGTCCCCGTCGCCTCCGCCGCCTTCGCCGGCCGCACCGTCCGGGCCCGCGACGACCTGAACCGCACCATCGCCACCCTCGGCGCGCTGACCGCCACGGACCCGGTGAGCATCGCCCGCGCCCTCGAGGAGCCCGGCCCGCCCACCAACGGCAACACCACCAACGTGTCCGTCGTGGACGCCGACGGCAACGCGTGCGTGATCACCACGACCCTCGGGATCGGCTCGGGCGTGTGGCTGCCGGGGCTCGGCGTCCACCTGAACTCGATGCTCGGCGAGGGCGAACTCCTCACCCCCGGCCTGCCCGCCGGCGGCCGGATGGCGAGCATGATGTGCCCGCTGGTCGTCACCGACGCCGACGGTCTGGTGCTGGCGGCCGGCTCGGCGGGCGCCTCCCGGATCCGGACGGCCCTGGTGCACACCCTCATCGGGGTACTGGTGGACGGCATCGACCTCGCCGACGCCATCGCCCGTCCCCGGATCCACCCGGCGGCCGGCATCCTGCACGCCGAGGCCGGGGTGCCCGACGAGGCCCTGCGCGCCCTGACCGACGCCGGGTACCAGCTCCGGGTGTGGGACGGCATCGACCACTACTTCGGCGGGGTGAGCGCGGCCGGGCGGGGAGCGGCGGCGGGCGACCCGCGCCGCGGCGGCCGGGGCATGCTCCTGTAGCCACCGAACGTTCCGGACCCGTGGCGCGACCCCCGGCCACCGGCTCGGCTGGCCGGCGTGCGGACAACGGGCGGGCGCGGTGGCGTTGGACCCCGTGTCGGCGGCGGCCACGACGGTCGGCCGCCCGGCGGTCCGGGGCGCTCCCGCCGCCCAGCCGGTGGTGTCAGCCGGCGCTCTCCGGATACCACGCGTACCGCGCCATGTTCACCTTGTCCGTGCGGAACAGCACGCCCTCTGCCATCAGCCGCTGCATCTGCTTCTGCTCGTGGTGCGGCACCAGGCGACCGTTGGCGGCCACCACCCGGTGCCACGCGACGGGCGCGCCGTGCACGGCCATCACCTGGCCGACGATCCGCGCGGAGCCGAGCCCGAGATAGTCGGCGATCGCGCCGTAGGACATCACCTTGCCCTCGGGAATCGTCTCCACCACAGCCAGAACCGCCTCGACAACATCCACCCCGCAAGCCTAATCGGGGTACTACAGGAGCGCGATGTCGTCGCGGTGGATCAGGGCGCGGTCGTAGCCCGGGTCGAGGTCGCGGGTCGAGCGCCCCAGCAGCGGCGGCAACTCGATCGAGTCGTAGTTGACGAGTCCCCGGGCCACGGCCCGCCCCGCCGGATCGAGCAGATCCACCGGCTCCCCCGCCGTGAACGTCCCGTCCACCGCCGTCACCCCCGCCGCCAGCAGCGATGCCCGCCGGTCCACGACGGCGGCGACCGCGCCCGCGTCCAGGTGCAGCCGGCCGTGCGGGGTGGTGGCGTGCGCGAGCCAGAACAGCCGGGAGGTGGGGCGGCGGCCGAGGCGGTGGAACAGGGTGCCGACCTCCTCGCCGGCGAGCGCGGCCCCGGCGTGCGGCGCGCCGGTCAGGACGACGGGGATGCCCGAGGTGGTCGCGATCCGGGCCGCCTCGATCTTGGTGACCATGCCGCCGGTGCCCAGCCCGGCGGTGCCGGCGCCGCCGATGGAGATGTCCGCGAGATCCTCCGGCCCCCGGACGTCGGAGATCCGGGCGGACCCGGGCCTGCCGGGCGGCCCGGTGTAGAGAGCGTCGACATCGGACAAAAGAACGAGCAGGTCGGCGTGTACGAGCGCCGCGACCAGTGCCGCCAGCCGGTCGTTGTCCCCGAACCGGATCTCGTCGGTGGCGACCGTGTCGTTCTCGTTGACGACGGGCAGCGCGCCGAGGCCGAGCAGGGTGGTCAGCGTCTGGTGCGCGTTGCGGTAGTGCACCCGGCGGACCAGGTCGTCGACGGTGAGGAGTACCTGGCCGACCCGGATGCCGTACCGGGCGAAGGACTGGGTGTAGCGGTTGACCAGCAGGCCCTGTCCGACGCTGGCGGCGGCCTGCTGGCTGGCGAGGTCGCGTGGCCGGCGGGCGAAGCCGAGCGGCGCCAGGCCGGCGGCGATGGCACCCGAGGAGACGAGGACGACCTCGACCCCTGCGGCCTGCCGCGCGGCGAGCACGTCGACGAGCGCGTCCACCCGGGCCGGGTCGAGTCCACCGGCTGCCGTGGTGAGCGAGGAAGATCCGATCTTGACGACGACGCGTCGGGCTCCGGTCACGGTTTCACGCACGACGCCCATTCTTGTGGATCGGCAGGTGACGACCCGCACTGGGCCGGTCACCCCACGCGGACACGCCAGACGTGGCCCCCGACCCCCACCTACTAGGCTCGGAGCATGGCAAAAGACGTGCGTACCGCCGCCCTCGACGCCCGTGGGGCCGCCGACACCCTGGCGGTCACGACCCGGGCCGCCAAGGACGCCGCGCTGGTGGCGATGGCCGACGCGCTGGTGGCCCGTACCCCCGAAATCCTGAAAGCCAATGACGAGGACGTGGCCCGGGGCCGGGCGGCCGGGTTCTCCGAGGCGCTGATCGACCGGCTGGCGCTCACCGACGCGCGGGTCGAGGCGATCGCCGCCGGCCTGCGTCAGGTCGCGGGCCTGCCCGACCCGGTGGGCGAGGTGGTCCGGGGCTCGACCCTGCCGAACGGGCTGGAACTCCGCCAGGTCCGGGTGCCGTTCGGCGTCGTCGGCATCATCTACGAGGCCCGGCCGAACGTGACCGTGGACGCGGCCGGCCTGTGCCTGAAATCCGGCAACGCGGCCCTGCTGCGCGGTTCGTCCTCGGCCCGGTCCTCGAACGCCGCCCTGGTCGAGGTGCTGCGCGACGCCCTGGCCGCGCGGAACCTGCCGGCGGACGCGATCCAGCTGCTCGATGCCGAGTCCCGGGAGTCGGTGCACGAGCTGATGCGCGCCCGGGGCCTGGTGGACGTGCTGATCCCGCGCGGCGGGGCGGACCTGATCCGCACGGTCGTGGAGGGCTCCACGGTGCCGGTGATCGAGACCGGGGTGGGCAACTGCCACATCTACGTGGACGCCGACGCGGACCTGGACATGGCGCTGCGGATCCTGCTGAACGCGAAGACCCAGCGGCCGAGCGTGTGCAACGCGGCCGAGTCGCTGCTGGTGCACGCGGCGGTGGCGGAGGAGTTCCTGGCGAAGGCGCTGCCGGCGCTCCGCGAGGCCGGGGTGACCGTGCACGCGGATCCGGCCGTGTTCGCCGGGGCGGTGCCGGTGACGGAGGAGGACTTCGGGACGGAGTACCTGTCGCTGGATCTGTCCGCCGCCGTGGTGGGGTCGCTGGACGAGGCCGTGCGGCACATCCGGAGGTACGGCACGGGCCACTCCGAGGCCATCGTCACCGGCTCCCAGGCGGCGGCCCGCGCGTTCACGGCGCGGGTGGACGCCGCCGCGGTGCTGGTGAACGCGTCGACCCGGTTCACGGACGGCGAGGAGTTCGGGTTCGGGGCGGAGATCGGCATCTCGACGCAGAAGCTGCACGCCCGGGGGCCGATGGGGCTGCCGGAGTTGACGTCGACGAAGTACGTGGTGACGGGCGAGGGGCACGTCCGCTAGGCCCGGTCCCGGCCTTCGCCCGGCCCCGCCCGGCCGCCGGCCCGCACCGGGCGCGGCGGCCCGGCCCGGTTGTCCGCGCGCCGGAAGGGGAGACCGCCCGGACGCGGCCTCCCCCACCCGCTAGAACTGCAGCGACCAGATATCGATCTTCCCGACATCGGAACTGGCCACGTCCTGCACCCGGAGCTTCCACACCCCGTTCGCGGTGGCCGGCACACTCGCCGAGTACGACTTCAGCACGTTGTCGGCGCTGTCGCTGTTCGGGAAGTCCTCCAGCACGACGACCGTCCCGTCGGGCTTGACCAGGCTGACCACGAGGTCACCCCGGTAGGTGTGCTTGATGTCCACGTTCACCGTGACCGTGGTCTTGCCGGTCACCCCGGTCACCGTGATCGGGCTCTCGACGGTGGCGTTGTCGACGATGGTGACGTCGGTGCCGTTCTCGAACTTCGGGCCGGGCGGGTTGGTGGTGCCGCAGTACTGCTGCTCCTTGCCGATGGCCCGCTGCGGGCAGTCGGCGTACTCGACCAGCTTCAGCACCGCCTCCTTGTTCCGGGAGGTCTGCGCGGGGATCACCTCGTCGGGCGGGTAGAAGCCGTAGTTCCCGCCGTACATCTCGAAGGTGTAGGCGAAGATCTTCTGGTTGCCCCACAGCCAGTCGAGGATGTCGCCGTCGGTGATGTAGTCCTCGGCGGACTGTTCGGGCAGGTAGTTGTTGGTGGAGGCCATCTGCTGGCCCATGGTCTTGAAGGTGTTGAAGTCGTCGGCGGTCATCCCGGTCGGCGTGTCGGCCGTGGTGTACCCGAACGGCCACAGCACGAGCTCGCCGTACGTGTGGAAGTCGATGCCGACCTTGATCTGCTGCTTGCCGCCGACCCGTCGACTGAGCACCCAGTCGGACACCTTCTTGGTCTCCGGCGAGGAGAACGGCGCGGTGCCCCGGTAGGTCTCGCTGGACGTGCTGGTCGACGAGCCGTTGCAGCAGCCCCAGTTGTAGGACCAGTTCCGGTTCATGTCGGTGCCGACGTTGGAGGAGCCGGAGTTGGGCTGCCGGTTCTTCCGCCAGGACCGGTAGGAGCCGGACGCGACGTCGTACTCGCCGCCGTCGGGGTTCATGTCCGGGATGACCCAGATCTCGCGGGTGTTCACCAGGTTCGTGATCCGCGCGTCGGTGCCGTAGTTGTCGATGAACAGGTGCAGCAGGTACACCGACATCTCGACGGTCAGGTGCTCGCGGGCGTGCTGGTGCGCGTCGAACAGCACCTCGGGCTCGTCCTCGTCGGTGGCGACGTTGTCGGAGATCTTGACGAGCATCAGGTCCCGGCCCTCGTACGAGGTCCCCAGGCTGAGCTTCTTGGCGATCGCCGGCTTGGAGGCGACGAGGTTGTTCACCTCGGTCGTGAGCTCGGCGTAGTTGTGGTAGCCCGAGTCGGCGGGCGGGAAGTCGCGGAGCGCGGCGGCGCCCCGGTCGGTCGGCGGGGTGACCTTCTGCGCCGTGTAGCCCAGCTTGAGGATCTGCCGGAGCTCGGTGGGCGTGGCGGTGACGTTGACCCGGCCGTTCTCGACGTTGTCGACCGAGGCACCGGTGGCGGCCACGGCGTTCACGCTGGCCCGGGACGCGGGCCCGGTGAGGACGTACTCGGCGGAGGACTCTGTCGGGTCGTGGCGGGGGTCTGCGGTCGCGGGACCGGACAGGGCCAGCCCGAGTAACGCGACGACGCCGACGGTCAACCACCGCCGGCGTCCGAAGCGAACTGTCATGGATCCTCCAGGAGGGGTGGAGCCCCTCGAAAGGGGCTCTGGTGGTGACAGCCACTCAAACAACCCCGGAAGATCACATCAATATAATGTTATCTATGTGTAATTCACGGGTCAGTAGGTCGGCAGGGACGGGTCGACGGTGTTGATCCACGCGAGCACGCCGCCCTGCACGTGCACCGAGTCCTTGAACCCGGCCGCCTTCAACGCCGCGAGCGCCTCCGCCGAACGCACCCCCGACTTACAGTGCAGGACGATCTGCCGGTCCTGCGGGAGGCTCGCCAGGGCGGAGCCGTTCAGGATCTCGCCCTTCGGGATGAGGACGCTGCCCGGGATGCTGACGATCTCGTACTCCGCCGGCTCGCGCACGTCCACCAGCAGGAAGTCCTTGCCCGCGTCCCGCATCTCCTTGAGCTCCAGCGCCGTGATCGTGGACCCGTCGGCGGCCTCGGCGGCCTCGGCGGACACCGCGCCGCAGAAGTCGTCGTAGTCGATCAGACCGGTGACCGTGGGGTTCTCGCCGCACAGCGCGCAGTTCGGGTCCTTGCGGACCTTCACCTGGCGGTAGCTCATCTCCAGCGCGTCGTAGACCATCAGACGGCCGACCAGCGGCTCGCCGATGCCCGTGAGCAGCTTGATGGCCTCGGTGACCTGGATAGAGCCGATGCTCGCGCACAGCACACCGAGCACGCCGCCCTCGGCGCAGGACGGGACCATGCCGGGCGGCGGGGGCTCCGGGTACAGGCAGCGGTAGCAGGGGCCGTGCTCGGCCCAGAAGACGCTGGCCTGGCCGTCGAAGCGGTAGATCGAACCCCACACGTACGGCTTGTTGAGCAGGACCGCCGCGTCGTTCACGAGGTACCGGGTGGCGAAGTTGTCCGTGCCGTCCACGATCAGGTCGTACTGCCCGAAGATCTCGAACACGTTGTCGTTGTCGAGCGCGACGTTGTGGATGACCACGTTCACCAGCGGGTTGATCTCGCGGATGCTGTTCGCCGCGGACTCCGCCTTCGGCCGGCCGATGTCGGACTGGCCGTGGATGATCTGCCGCTGGAGGTTGGACTCGTCGACGGTGTCGAACTCGACGATGCCGAGGGTGCCGACGCCGGCCGCCGCCAGGTACATCAGCGCGGGCGAGCCGAGGCCACCGGCCCCGACGCACAGGACCTTGGCGTTCTTCAGGCGCTTCTGGCCGTCCATCGCCACGTCGGGGATGATCAGGTGCCGGCTGTACCGACGGACCTCGTCGACGGTGAGCTCCGCCGCGGGTTCGACGAGTGGGGGCAGTGACACAGCGGTGCCTTTCGGTCGCGGTTCGCGAGGATCAGGAGCCGGGGCGGGCGGCCAACTGCCATTGTGCCCCGCCACGCGACCCTTCTGCGGTGACCCGACCCACAACCCCTAGTTTTCGGGTACGTACGACCCGGTCGGCCCCGTCAGCCGCTTCCCGTCGACGTACGGCCACGCGTTGGCGGTGCAGCCGTACAGCCCCAGGTTCTGCTGGACCATGACCGGCGCGGCACCCCCGGGGGCCGGACAGCGCTCGTGTCCGTTTCCGAACTGGTGGCCGACCTCGTGGTTCACGGCGAACTCCCGGTACGCGCCGAGCGGGGCGCCGTAGTCCGGCACGCCGGTCAGCCAGCGACTCAGGTTGATGATCACCTTGTTGCTCCTCAGCCGGCAGGAGAGGAACTGCTTGGCCTGGATGCCGTCCTCGCGACAGAGGGTGTCGGTGGTGGCCTCCGTGGCCAGGTACACCGTGAACTCCCCGCCGGTCGGCACCCGTTGCAGCCGCAGGTCGCCGGAGCCGGTCCAGCCACGCGGGTCGCCGAGCACCCGGTCGACCTCGGCCGCGAACGCCTCGACGTCCTGGCCGGAGCCGTTCTCGACCCCCACCCGGTACTGCCGGATCTGGCCCGCCCTGCCGAGCACCGCGCCGGGGCTGGCGGCGAAGGAGAAGACGCCGGTGGCGGACCGGGGGAACGCGGAGGGCACCGGGGAGGGTGAGGGCTGGATCGCCGGCGCGGCGGCGGGCGCTGCGGCCGGGGCGGCGGCGGGCGGCGCGGAGGTGGCCGGCGCGCGTGGCTCCATCACCGGCTCCGGTCGCGGCCGCGCGGCCAGGTTCCCGGCGGGCACCTCGGCGGGCAGGCTCAGGCCCCGGACGAAATCGACGGTGACCAGCAGCCCGGCGAGCAGCAGCAGGCAGATCAGGGCCGTCCGCTGCCGGCGGCGCAGCATCTCCCGGCGCGGGTCGGGACGGTCCCCGGCGGGCTCCGTGTCCGTGCTCAGGCTGGCCCTCGGCATGGCCTCACCATGACATTCGGGGCAACCCGACCATCGATGACACGCCGAACGGCCCGGCGAACCGGGCCGTTCGGGGCAAAACCTATCCGGCGGTGAACCCGACCGTGCGGGTCACAATCTCGGCGATCTCCACATAGGCGAGCTTGTCGACCGGGACGATCACCCGGCGGCCCTTCTCGTCGACCAGGCTCAGGATCTTGGACTCGGAGTTCAGAGCCTCGATCACGGCCGTCTCGACCTCGGCCGGTGACTGGGCACTCTCCACGACGAGCTCGCGCGGGGCGAACTGCACGCCGATCTTGACCTCCACGTACCCTCCTCTATGAACTTTCGCTGCCTGCGAGCGGGAAGTGCGAGATACCGCGCCAGGCCAGGGTCGCCATCAGAGCGACGGCCTCCTCCTTGGGCACCTGCTGGCCGCTCGCCAGCCAGTACCGCGCGGCGATCTCCGCGGCACCCGTCAGGCCGACCGCGAGCAGTTCGGCCCGCTCCCGGCTGATCGAGGTGTCCTTGGTGATCGTCTGGGTGATGGCGGCGATGCTGCCCTGCTCGACCCGGTCGACCCGCTCGCGCACGGCGGGGTCGTTGCGCAGGTCGGACTCGAACACCAGGCGGTACGCCTCGCCGTTGCCGTCCACGAAGTCGAAGTAGGCCTGCATCGCGGCCTCGACCCGGAGCTTGTTGTCGGACAGCTCGCCCATGGCGTCCTGGAGCTTGCGCACGAGCGCGTCGCAGTGCACGTCGAGCAGCGCGAGGTAGAGCTCCAGTTTGCCGGGAAAATGTTGGTACAGCACGGGCTTCGACACGCCGGCGCGCTCAGCGATGTCATCCATCGCGGCCGCGTGGTAACCCTGAGCTACGAAGACCTCCTGGGCCGCGGCGAGGAGCTGCTTGCGCCGCGCGGACCTGGGCAGTCGTACCGGGCGCCCGGTGGTCTGCGCGCCGCTGGTGGGAGCCGCAGCCATTGGTCACCTCCGTCAAGCCGGCGTCATTGGTACCGGCACCCGTTGAGCGTATCCCGTGATCAGCCATGTATCTGAGGCACACTCTCCGTGTGAAGCGCGCACGGATGGTCCCCGAGCAGACTCTGTCCCCCGAAACCGGCCCCTGGCCAGCGTGGCCCGGCCGCGAGGTGACCCTCGACGGCACGGTCACCCACGTTCGCGACACGCCGGGGACCAGCCCGGACACCGAACCGGCGCTCTACGTCCACGGCCTCGGCGGTTCCGGACAGAACTGGACAGACCTGGCCGGACTGCTCGCCGGACGGCTCGACGGCCAGGCGATCGACCTGCCCGGTTTCGGACTCAGCGAGCCCGCCAAGCGGTACGGCGTGTCGGCCTTCGCCGCCCGGGTGATCCGGTGGATCGAGGAGTCCGACCGGGGCCCGGTGCACCTGTTCGGCAACTCCCTCGGCGGGGCCGTGTCCGTCCGGGTGGCCGCGAACCGGCCCGACCTGGTCCGCACCCTGACCCTGATCTCGCCGGCCATGCCGTTCATGGACCCGCGCTGGTCGGCGCACTCGAAGCTGCTCCCGATGCTCCTGCTCCCGAACGTCGAGCGGATCGCGACGAAGCGGATCCAGGCCATGGCGCCGGCGGACATCACCCGCGCCGCGCTCGAACTCTGCTACGCCGACCCGACCCGGATCACCGACGACGTGTTCCAGCGCTACACCGACGAGGCCGCCATCCGGGTCGCCCAGCCCTGGTACGCCGAGGCCTGGGTGCGCACCTTCCGCGACCTGGTCGGCAACTTCGTCCGCGCGTACCTGCCCGGCAGCGGCTCGCTGTGGAACATGGCCGCGCACGTCAAGGCCCCGACCCTGGTGATCGCGGGCAACCAGGACCGGCTGGTGGACGTGCGGGTCGCGCCCAAGGTGGCGACCACGATCCCCGACAGCCGGCTGCTGATCCTCGACCAGGTCGGGCACGTCGCACAGCTCGAGGCACCCCGGACGGTGGCCCGGGCGGTGCTCGGCCTGCTGGAGGAATTATCGTGACGGGGGTGAAGCTTCTGCACTCGGGCAAGGTCCGCGACGTCTACGAGGACGGCGACGACATCATCCTGGTCGCCTCCGACCGGATCTCGATCTACGACGTCATCCTCCCCACCCCCATCCCGGACAAGGGCGCGCTGCTCACCGCGCTGAGCCTGTGGTGGTTCGACCAGCTGGCCGACGTGCTGCCCAACCACGTCGTGTCCGCGACCGACGTGCCGGCCGAGTTCGCCGGGCGGGCCATCCGGTGCCGCAAGCTGCGGATGGTGCCCGTCGAGTGCATCGCCCGGGGCTACCTGGTCGGGATGGGCCTGGAGGAGTACCGCAAAGCGGGCACCGTGTCCGGCATCGCGCTCCCCGAGGGGCTGGTCGAGGGCTCGAAGCTGCCCGAGCCGATCTTCACCCCGACGACGAAGGCCGCGATCGGCGAGCACGACGAGTTCATGACCTTCGACGAGGTGGTCACGGCGGTCGGTTCGGCGACGGCCCAGGAGCTGCGCAGAATCACCCTCGACGTGTACCAGCGGGGCGCCGACCTCGCGGCCGAGCGCGGCATCCTGATCGCCGACACCAAGATCGAGCTCGGCTGGGCCCCGGACGGCACCCTGGTGCTCGCCGACGAGGTGCTCACCTCCGACTCGTCCCGGTACTGGCCCGCCGACGCCTGGCAGCCGGGCGGCCCGCAGAAGTCGTTCGACAAGCAGTACCTGCGCGAGTGGTCCGGCTCGCTCGACTGGGACCGCACGGCCCCCGGGCCGGAGATCCCGGCCGACGTGGTCGAGGGCATCCGCACCCGCTACATCGAGGTCTACGAACGCCTCACCGGCAAGACCTGGGGTTAGGGAGCGCCGGGCGACGCGCCCGGCGTACCCATCGAAATGATCTAGGTGTTGAGGCCGACCACGGCCATCCGCGCCGTGTGCGCCGCCGTCAGCCGCTTGAACAGGGCGTTGACGGCGGCGAGGTCCCCGGAGCCCTGCACGACCAGCTCGGTCAGCGCCTCCTGCTCGGACGCCACCCGCTGGGCCTGCGACAACGCCTCGCCGACGAGCCGCCGGGCCCACAGCGCCAGCCGGCTGGCCACCTTCGGGTCGGCGTCGACGGCGGCGCGGATCTCGCCCGCGATGAAGTCCGCGTGCCGGGTGTCGTGCAGCACGTCCAGGATCAGCTCCCGGTCCGGACTGCCCAGGAAACCGGCGATCTCCCGGTAGAAATCGTCGGCGATCGAGTCCCCGACATAGGCCTTGACCAGGCCTTCCAGCCAGTCGCGCGGCTCGGTCTGGTCATGGTAGTCATCGATGGCCGCCACGAACGGGGCCATCGCGGCCACCGGGTCGACCCCGAGGGCGGTCAGCCGGTCGACGAGCCGGCGGTAGTTGGCGATCTCCGCGCCGGCCATCTCCGACAGCGCGGCGCGCCGGGCGTGGTCCGGGGCGAGCCGGGCGTCCTCGGCCATCCGGTCGAAGGCGCTCAACTCCCCGTAAGCGAGGACGGCGAGCAGGTCGGTCACGGCAAGGGAGGACTCAGACACGACCGCAGGCTACCTTTTTCGCGCCGGAAATCCCGTGTTTCGGTGAGATGAGCCACAGGTGAGCCTGTCGGAAACGTCACGCAGTGAATTGGTCACGGCGCGTCGACCAATAAACAGTTACCATGGCTGTTAATAGCAGGAGCGCTCTGGCCACTCGAGGCCCCGCACCTGCACCGATCCGCCACTGGCGCCGCGGCGCGCAGGCCGACGACCCGCTCTGCTGAGGTCGCACGAAGCCCGCGTCACGTCGCGACACGCTCTCCGCGCCCGTGGCCACCTGAGAGGGACACCACACTGCTTCCCGCACAGCACGACCCCAGTGAAGAAATCACCGTAGAACCACTGATTCCGATCGCCGTCGACACGCAGGCCCCCACGTTCGCCGAGCTCGGCGTGCGCGCGGAGACCGTCGAGTCGCTCGCCGCTGTCGGCATCACGCGCGCCTTCGCGATCCAGGAGTACGCGCTCCCGATCGCCATGCGCGGCGGCGACGTGATCGGCCAGGCCCCCACCGGCACCGGCAAGACCCTCGGCTTCGGGATCCCGATCCTGGAGCGCACGCTCGACGTGAGCGAGGGCGCCGACGGTGCGCCGCAGGCCCTGATCGTCGTCCCCACCCGCGAGCTCAACGTCCAGGTCGCCCGTGACCTGGCCGCCGCCGGCAAGGTGCGCGGCATCCGCGTCCTCGCCGTCTACGGCGGCGTCGCCTACGAGCCGCAGGTCGACGCGCTGGCCAAGGGCGTCGACATCGTCGTCGGCACGCCCGGCCGGCTGATGGACCTCGCCAAGCAGAAGAAGCTCAACCTGGGCAAGGTCCGCACGCTCGTCCTCGACGAGGCGGACCGGATGCTCGACCTGGGCTTCCTCGAGGACGTCACCAAGATCCTGGCCATGTTGCCGGAGCAGCGGCAGACCATGCTGTTCTCCGCCACCATGCCGGACCCGATCGTGGCGCTGTCCCGCCGGTTCCTGAAGAACCCGGTGACCATCCACGCCGGTCACAACGACAACAGTGCGCCGAACCCGCTGACCAAGCAGTTCGTCTACCGCACGCACCCGATGAACAAGGCCGAGGTCGTCGCCCGCATCCTGCAGGCGAAGGACCGGGGCCTGACGATGATCTTCTGCCGGACCAAGCGGGCCACCCAGAACCTCTCCGAGGACCTGGACTTCCGCGGCTTCGCGGCCGGCGCCGTGCACGGTGACCTGGGCCAGGGCGCCCGGGAGCGTGCCCTGCGCGCGTTCCGGGCCGGCAAGGTCGACGTGCTGGTCGCCACCGACGTCGCCGCCCGCGGCATCGACGTCACGGCGGTCACCCACGTGATCAACTACGACTGCCCCGAGGACCAGGAAACGTACGTGCACCGGATCGGCCGCACCGGCCGCGCCGGGGCGACCGGTGTCGCCGTCACGTTCGTCGACTGGGAGGACGCTCCGCGCTGGAGCCTCATCGACAAGAACCTGCACCTCGACCAGCCGAACCCGCCGGAGACGTACCACACGTCCCCGCACCTGTTCACCGACCTCGACATCCCGGAGGGCGTCACCGGCACCCTCCCGTCGGCGCAGCGCACCCGTTCCGGGCTGAGCTCCGAGGCGATCGAGGACATCGAGGGCGGCCCGCGCAAGGGCGGTCGCGACCGGGACCGGGGTGACCGCAAGAGCGGTGGCCGCGGCCGGTCCGAGCGGCCGGCCGGTTCCTCCTCGGGTGCCGGGGCGGCTCCCGCCCAGGGCTCGGCGGAGGTGGCGGTCGACAAGCCGCCGCGTCAGCGTCGTCGGTCGCGGCGGGTCGCCGATGGTGAGTCGCCGGTCGTCGGTGGCGGGGCCGAGTCCGGCGCCGTCTCCGTCGGGGCTGCGGCTTCCGGTTCGGGTTCGGGTTCCGGTGAGGTTGCCGCTGCCCGGGGCGGGGTGGCCTCTCCGGGGGCCGCGCTGACCGGGTCGGGGACCTCCGGTTCCGGGTCGGGTTCGACCGCTCCGCGTTCGCGGTCGGCACGGTCCTCCGCGCCGGCTCCGGCCGTGGCGTTGGGGACGCCGTTCGCGTCGGGGGTCGTCGCCCCCGTGTTCGCGGCGCCGGTCGTCGAAGGGGACTCCGGAACTGACGAGGGGTCGTTCGACGGTGGCGAGGAGGCGCGCAAGCCGCGTCGGCGGCGGCGGAAGCCGGCTGGCAGTTCGGCCGAGTAGGACTCAGAGGTAACGCAGGGGGCTCCATCCGGTTGGGTGGGGCCCTCTTCGCGTGCGGGGAGCGGGCCATCGGCTCGGTCACCTGGGACGAGTTCAAGGCGGGCCCACTCCGTATGTGGGGAGCGGCCCCAGGGTGTCGCCCTGCCCGAGCCGGTGCTGAGGGCCTTCTTCGTGTGTGGGGAGCGGGCGGAACCGGAGACGACGACGGCCACATCGCGCTCCGGCCTTCTTCGCGTGTGGGGAATGGGCTGGTGGCTGACGCAACTGGCCTGGGCGGCGGGACAGCTGGCCGGGCGTCCGAGCATCAGGTGGCGGATGTCCGAGGACGTTATGGCCGGTCGTGGCCGGTCGTAGGTCGGTCGGATGTTCTTTGGCGTGGGAGGCCTGGGTGGGCGGTGCGGAGCGCCGCCCACCCAGGCCGGGCGCCGGATCGCCGCCGGGTCGGGGGCTGTGGCGCACCCGTCGGCGCAGGAGGTGCCCCGTCCCGTGCGCCCGACCGTTACGGTGGGCGGGTGACGGATGATTACTGGCGCCGCCCCGCCTCCGGCCAGCCGGAGCCCCCGGCACCGCCCGCGCGCCCGACGCCGCCGGCGTACACGGGACCGCCGCCGTCGACCCCGCCCCCGCCGGGGTGGCGCCCGCCCACGATCGTGGAGATCCCGCCGGCCCGGCAACTGCCCGCGCAGGAGCACCGTGTCCTCGACGCGGAGGAACGCGCCGCCCGGACGATCACGTACGGGGTCGGCATGATGTCCGGGGCCGTCGCCCTGGTGCTCGTCCTGATCCTGTGCGGCCGGGCCCTGTTCGTCTGAGCCACCCGAGGACCGGAACGCACCGCACGGACCCGTGGCCGCGGACCAGGCTCACCGACAGACCTGGCCCGATCACCGCACCGGCCCGTCCCGCGGACCCAGTCGACCGGCGGACCTGCGGGCTCACGGACTCAGATCACCCTGTGGACCCGCCCACCACACCCGGCCCACCCGTGGCCCTGGTCCCGCCGCGCGAACCCACCCCAACCCGTGGCCCGAACCACCAGTGAGCCCGGCCCACCCGTGAGCCCGGCCCACCCGTGGCCCCGGACAACCCCGTGGGCCCCAACCTTCACACACAGGGCCGGCTCCCACCGTAACCAGAAAATGCCCTTGATCTGGGTCTAGTAGCCGCTCCAGGCGATCCGGGCGCCCGCGTCCCCGGTCTTGTACACGTACCACCCGGAGAACCCGGCCAGGACCAGCACCGCGAGGCCGAACACGATCATCATGATCATGCGCCCGCGGGCCGCCGGGGGTGCCGCGACCTCCCCGCCGGCCGGTGCGGGCGCGGCGTTGGCGTTGGCCCGGCGCCGCCCGGCCTCGAGCGCCATGAACAGCAGCGACACGACGGCGAGTCCGCAGACGAACCAGAGCATCTTCTCGCCGTGGTCCTGGTGGACGTTGATGTCGGCGGCGAGCTCGGGGGGCATCATGCCCTTGTCCTGCATCCGCCGCTCGAAGCGTTCGCCGCTCTCCTTGGCCACCCAGGAGACGACGGGGGCGATGACGACCAGCAGGAGGAACACCCAGGTGAACCGGGCCCGCAGGGGCGGCACCAGGACGTAGACCACGCCCATGAGGGCGAGGAGTGGCACGAAGACGACGGCGGCGTGGACGAGCAACGGGTGCGCCGGCAGACCCATGATCTCATCGAACATCGCGTCAGTGTGGGCGTACCGCGACGGCCGGGGCAATGCCCCACACCGCCTCCGGCTCTTATTTGACTGATTCCAGAAAACGTGGTTACCTTCTGGTCATGCCAAGTGACCAGCAGCTCCGAGCGCATGGCCTCCGGGTCACGAAACCGCGGCTCGCGGTGCTCGACGTGCTGGCCGGCGGGGGCCACCTGGACGTGGACGAGATCACCCGCCAGGTGCGCGACCGGCTCGACAGTGTCTCCACCCAGGCCGTCTACGACGTGCTGGGTGCCCTCACCCGCTCCGGCCTCGCCCGCAGGATCGAGCCGGCCGGCCACCCCGCCCGGTTCGAGGCGCGCACGGGGGACAACCACCACCACGTGGTGTGCCGGAGCTGCGGAGCCATCGACGATGTTGACTGCGCGGTGCACTACACCCCATGCTTGACCCCGTCGAAAAGTCATGGCTTCGTCCTCGATGAGGCAGAAGTCACGTACTGGGGCCTGTGCCCCAAGTGTCAGGAGATCACCGAAGACTGAGATCCGGGAGTCCGGGTCTCGCCCCTAAGTTGGAGGAGAGACGTTGACCGAGCACTCCACGACCGAGACCGGCTCCCCGGCCCCCAGCGACGCGTTCTCGCTGACCGCCGGCGCCGACGGCCCGATCCTGCTGCACGACCATCATTTCATCGCCCAGATGGCGCACTTCAACCGTGAGCGGGTGCCGGAGCGCAACGTGCACGCGAAGGGCGGCGGCGCGTTCGGGCACTTCACGGTCACGGCCGACGTCAGCGCCTTCACCAAGGCCGCGGTGTTCCAGCCCGGCACGACCACCGAGACGCTGCTGCGGTTCTCCACGGTCGCCGGCGAGCAGGGCAGCGCGGACACGGCGCGCGACCCGCGCGGGTTCGCGCTGAAGTTCTACACGACCGAGGGCAACTACGACCTGGTCGGCAACAACACCCCGGTCTTCTTCATCCGGGACCCCATCAAGTTCCCGCACTTCATCCGCTCGCAGAAGCGGCTGCCGGACACCGGGCTGCGCGACAACGACATGCAGTGGGACTTCTGGACGCTGAACCCGGAGTCCGCGCACCAGGTGACGACGCTGTTCACGGACCGGGGCACGCCGGCGACGTGGCGCGAGCAGCACGGCTTCGGCTCGCACACCTACAGCTGGGTGAACGCGGGCGGCGAGCGGTTCTGGGTGAAGTACCACTTCGTCACCGAGCAGGGCATCCGCAACCTGAGCGCGTCGGAGGCGGCGGCGATCTCGGCCGAGGACCCGGACTTCCACCGCCGCGACCTGATCGAGCACATCAAGCGGGGCGACCATCCGTCGTGGACGCTGAAGGTGCAGATCATGCCGTACGCGGACGCGCCCGGCTACCGGTTCAACCCGTTCGACCTGACGAAGGTCTGGCCGCACGGCGACTACCCGCTGATCGAGGTCGGCCGGCTCACCCTGGACCGCAACCCGGAGAACTTCTTCGCCCAGATCGAGCAGGCCGCGTTCGAGCCGTCGGCGCTGGTCCCGGGCATCGGGGTGTCCCCGGACAAGATGCTGCTCGGCCGGATGTTCGCCTACGCGGACACCCACCGGCACCGGATCGGCACCAACTACACCCAGCTGCCGGTGAACCAGCCGAAGGTGCCGGTGAACACGTACACGTTCGACGGTGCGATGCGCTTCGACCACAGCGGCAACTCCCCGGTCTACTCCCCCAACTCCTACGGCGGCCCGGTCGCCGACGAGACGAAGGGCGCGGAGATCGGCTGGGAGGTCGACGGCGAGATGGTCCGGTCGGCCGCGACCCTGCACGCCGAGGACGACGACTTCGGCCAGCCGGGCACGCTGGTCCGCGAGGTGCTCACCGACGCCGAGCGGGCCGCGCTGGCCAGCAATGTCGTCGGCCACCTCAAGGGCGGGGTGTCGGCGCCGATCCTGGCGAAGGCGCTGGCGTACTGGCGCGCGGTCGACAAGGGTCTCGGCGACACCATCGCCAACGGAGTGAATGGTCACTGACCTGGCGATGATCTCCAGGTATCGATAGACTCGGCCTCCCTCGTCCGTTCGAGGGAGGCCGAGTTTGCACGGGTTTGTGCGATAATCGGGCCAACGGCAGGGGGTGTTCCGGTGACCACAGGATGGACTGACGCGCTGGCCGCCGACGCCCGGGACGCCCAGACCCTCCGCCGGATCCTCGCCGATCCGACGAATCCCGAGGTCTATCCGGACTCCATCCCGCACGAGCTCGTCAACGGAGCGATCATCGTGACGCCACCGGCAGGACCCACGCACGGCTCCCTGCTCGTCATCCTCGGCACGTCCCTCCGCCGCCAGCTCCCCCGGGACCTGTGGCTGGGCATCGACACCTGGCTCTACCTCGACCGGCAGAACCACCCGGCCCCCGACCTGATGCTCTGCCCCCGCCCGGACAGCGAGATGAAGCGGCCCGCCGAGGCGCTCCTCGTGCTGGAGATCCTGTCCCCGGCGACGGCCGACCGCGACCGGGGCGAGAAGCGTGCCGTCTACGCCCGGCACGCCATCCCGTCCTACCTGATCGTGGACCCCGACCCGCTGACCATCACGGAGCTGCGGCTCGACGGCGAGACCTATGTGGAACGCCAGACGGTGACCGCCCCGGGCATCTTCACCACCGAGGCGCCCTGCCCGCTCACGGTCAACCTGGGCTCCCTGGCCCGCGAGCTCGCCGCCTGGTGAAGATCAAGATCTCTATCTGGTTACGAGTGGGCGCCCGGCCCCGTCCGTGAAGGCCGGGCGGAACGCGCCCGCGAACGGGATGATCGCCAGGACCAGCACCAGCGGGATCACGAAGCCGAGCCGCAGGTTCCCGACGAGCCCCACCAGCGGGGCGCCCAGTACGAACCCGGCGTAGTTGAAGAGGTTCACCCGGGCGATCGCCACCCCGGTGTTGTCGGGGTCGAGCCGCGCCGCCGCCGTGAACGACTGGGGCACGATCGCGCACAGCCCGAGGCCCAGCACCCCGAACCCGGCGATCCCCCACCACGGGCTCTGCGCGGCCACCACCAGCGCGAGCCCCACGGTGCCGACCAGTGCTCCGACCACCACGGTCCGCGTCGAGCCGAACCGCTCGCCCAGCCGGTCCGCGCCGGAGCGGCCGATCACCTGGAAGCCCTGGTAGAAGAAGTACGCCCACGGGGCCACGGACTCCGTGCTCCCCAGCTCCTTGAGCAGGTACGGGCCGTGCCAGTTCGAGGTGGACGAGTCCGCGATGTACATGAACATCATCGCGATCCCGATCATGAGCACGGGCTTCCACGGCACCTTCGCCGCGAGCCCGGTCGTGCCCGGGGCGCCCGCCGGGCCGGCGGCGACCGCGTCCCCGGTCGGGCCCCCGGCAGCTCCGGTCGTGCCCGCCGTGCCGGCCGCCCCCTCGGCGACCGGCACGGCGGAACTCTGCGGCCCCCGGATCTCGGCGCGCTTCAGCAGTCCGGGGCCGACCAGCAGCGCGAGCGCCACCCCGACCGCCCCGACGACCCCCAGGTGCGCGGCGAGCGGGATCCGGCCGGCGACGGCGACGCTGGCGAGCGCGCCGAGGATGCCCGCGACGCTCCACACCGCGTGCATCGACGCGAGGATGCTCCGCCCGTACCGGGCCTGCACCGCCACGCCCTGCATGTTCATCGTCGCGTCCACCGCGCCGACGCCGAGCCCGAAGACGACGAGGACCGCGAACAGCGCCGGGCGGTTGGGGGCCGCGCCGGTGGCCGCGATCGTCGCGCACACCAGCGGCCCGGAGATCCGGAGCAGCGCCGCGCTGCCGAACCGGGCGGCGAGCCAGCCGGACAGCGCGCTGCCGATCCCGGCGAACACGGGCACGGCGAGCAGGACGAGCGAGAGTTCCTCGTCGGTGAAGCGGTGCTCCGCCTGGATCGCCGGTACCCGTGTGACCAGGGCCGCGAAGCACAGGCCCTGCACGAAGTACGCGCCCGCGACGGCGATGCGTGCGCGGCGGTCCCGATCGAGGCTCATAACTGAGGGATTCTCGCGTTCCCTGGTGCCCAGCGCAATCCCCCGCCGGCCCCGGCTTCCGAACCGGCCCCGGAATCCGCCGCGGCTCGACCGCGCCCCCACACATCGACGGCTCCCGCTCCACGGCCAGCGCTGGCCGATCGCGTTCGTCGCCGGGCCGCCGGCACCTGGTCAGCAGCTCGCCGGCCAGTACCCGTCAGATGGTCTGCCCTGGTCCGCTGACACCCGCCGGGTCATCGGCCACGGCCGCCGGGACCCCTGCCCCGGGTTCCCGGGGCGCCGGAACCGTGTAGCCCTCCACCGCCGTCCACGGGTCCCGCTTCGGCGCCTCCCGCCCCGCCGGGCACGACGTCCGGAAGTCGCAGAAGGAGCACAGCGCGCTCGGCCGCATCGCGAACTCACGATCCGCCCGGATGTCGGCGACCGTGGCCTCGGCCCGCGCCACGTGCCGCGCCAGACTCTCGACGGTGTGCTCGTGCGCCGCGACCGTACCCGTAGGGAGGTGGTGCAGCTCGACCTTCCGGCACGGCTTGTGGAACATCCGCTCGGCCGCGTACGCGTACAGCGCGAGTGCCCGCGAACCCCGCGCGTCGTCGGCGTCCAGCCCGGTCCGCCCCGTCTTGTAGTCCACGATCACCAGCTCGCCGTCGCGCGCGTCGAGCCGGTCGACCCGCCCCGACAGGGCCAGCGTCTCCGTCTTCGCCGCCACCGTGCGCTCGACGCCGACCGGGTCGCCCTCGGGCAGCCCGGCGACGTACCGCTCCAGCCAGGCGACCGCCGTCCGGTACACCGCCTTGACCTGGGCCGCGTCCCGGTAACCGTCGGTCACCCAGGCGCCGGTGAGGAGCCGGGGGACGATTTCCGCAGTACGCTGGGTGGTCGGCAGGTCGTACCACCTCTTCAGGGCGTTGTGCACGCTCGCGCCGAGGGAGTTGTGCGCCCACGCGGGGCCTCTGGGCGGCGCTGGGCGGTCCAGGTACGCGTACCGGTACCTACGGGGGCAGTCCTCGTAGGTGGTGATCCTGCTCGGCGTACAACTGAAGAGCTTCACTGGTGCGGAGAAAAGTGCAAGCTGGTTGTCTTCGTCCGGTTTCGCGCTCGGCATATTCCCATGCTCTCACCGGGGTGCGACACTGGAACATCTAGCAGGGGAGGCACGGCCATGGGTTTACTGCGCTGGATGCGTGGCGGCGACGAGGACAACGCCTCGGCCGGCTCGCTGTCTGCCGGCATGGCCGAGCTCGGCGGTTTCTTCTCCCCCGGGCAGCGCAAGCAGACCGAGCACGTGGAGCAGCAGAAGCGGCTCCGCAGGGACGTGACCTCGGCCGACGGCGGTAACCGGATCGATCTGGAGAGCGGCGTGGCCGTCATCCGCCGCGTGGCCCCCGCCGAGGGCTAGGCACCAGACCCGCCTAGAAGTGGGTCTTGACGTACTCCACGATCGCGTCCGCGATCAACTGCACCGCGATGGCCGCCAGCAGCAGGCCCGCGATCCTGGTCAGCACCTCGATGCCGCTCGGCTTGAGAATCCGCACGATGATCGTCGAGAACCGCAACACCAGGAAGATGATGAGGTGTACGGCCACGATCGCCCCCGCGATGGCCAGATAACCGCCGACCTCGTCCGTCCCGCGCACCGCGAGCATCGTCGCCACGATCGCGCCCGGCCCGGCCAGTAGCGGGGTGCCCAGCGGCACGAGGGCCACGTTCGAGGTGACCTCCCGGGACGGGTCGTCCGCCTTGCCGGTCAGCAGCTCCAGCGCCACCAGGAGCAGCAGGATGCCGCCCGCCGCGCGCAGGGCGAACAGCTCGATGTGCAGGTACTTGAAGATCTGCTCCCCGACCACCGCGAACGTCACGATCACGCCGAACGACAGCAGCACCGACTGGAGCGCGGCGCGCCGCCGGTTGCGGATATCCATGGTGGAGGTGAGCGCCAGGAAGATCGGCACCAGCCCCGGGGGGTCGGTGATCACGATCAGGGTCAGGAAGGTCGCCCCGAGCAGCTTGAGATCCACGAGCCCACTCTAGGGTCGCGGGCCCCGGGCAGGTCAGGAAACCCGGGGCGGCGTGCCGTGGCTCTCGGCGACGATCCGTTCGTACACCTCGGGGGCGGTCGTCCGGGCGCCGAGCCGGACCGTCTTGTTCGTGCCGTGGTAGTCGCTGGAGCCGGTGACGAACAGGCCCAGGTCGTGGGCGAGGGCGACCAGCTCGTCGCGTTCGGCGTCGGTGTGGTCGGTGTGCTCCGCCTCCAGCCCGAACAGGCCGTGCGCCGCCAGCTCCACGATCATCGAGTCCGGTACCACCCGGCCGCGTTTGGAGGCCCTGGGGTGCGCGAACACCGGCACCCCGCCGGCCGCGCGGACCAGGTCGACGGCCTCGAACACGTCCACGGCGGCCTTCGGCAGCTGCCACCGGGTGCCGAGGTACTCCGCCCCGAACGCCTCGTCGACCGTCCCGACCACGCCGAGTTCCACCAGGGCCCTGGCCAGGTGCGGCCGGCCCACGGAGCCGCCGGCCGCGTAGCCGAGGACCTGCTCCCAGGTGATGTCGACGCCGTCGGCGCGGATCAGGTCGACCATCCGCTCGCCGCGGTGCGCCCGGTCCTCGACCAGGCCGGCCATGGTGCCGGCCAGCTCGGCGTGCTCCGGGTCGAAGAGGTAGGCCAGCAGGTGCAGTTCCATGCCCTCGCGTTCGGCGGCGGGCCGGGCGGCCTCGCGGGCCTTCCACACGGACGCCCCGTGGTCGTCCCACTGGCTGTTCGAGGCGCCGCCGTCCCACACACAGGAGATCTCCGCGCCGGGGATCAACGTCAGGCCCGCCGGCAGCGCCTCGGTGGCCGCGTCCCAGCCGGCGGTCGTGTCGTGGTCGGTGAGGGCGACGATGTCCAGCCCGGCGGCGCGCGCCTCGGCCATCAACGGGCCGGGCGGCACCGTACCGTCACTCGCCGTGGAGTGGACGTGAAGATCGATCCGCATCGGGCCGACGCTACGCGTCCTCGCCGCCGCCGCTCTCCTCGCCCCGGCCGAGCCGTGCCTCGACGGCCTCCGGCTCGTACATCTCCTCACAGACCCGCAGGTAGAGCTCGTTCGGGTTCGGCAGGTGCTTGACCTCGCGGAGCGCCTGCTCCTGGCCCGCGGACTCCAGCACGAAGGTGCCGTAGTTGAGCATCCGGCCGACCGGCGACTGCTCGTACTTCATGTCGGTGACGCGCATCAGCGGCATCATGGCGACCTTGCGGGTGACGATGCCGGAGACGACCATGACCCGCTTGTTGGTGAGGATGAAGCGGTCGAAGTACCAGTCGAGGTGCTTCCAGCCGACCCACACCAGGACCGCGATCCACAGGGCCACGACGACCCCGGTGACCCCGCCCTGGTTGTGCTTGGCGAGCAGGCCCGACGCGTACCCCATCACGAACGTGGCCCCGACGCCGATGGCCAGCTCGGGGACCAGGTGGATCCAGTGCCTGCGCCACTCGCCCCGGTACCGCTCCGTGGGGAACAGGTAGCGCGAGACGAGCGGGCTCGGTTCTGGCTCGAGCGGCAGGACCCTGCGGGGACCCACCGGCAGGCCGGCGGCGTCGAAACGCAGACCCTCGAGCTCCTCCTCCGAGAGAACGGGAGGAGGAGCAAGGTAGTCCACAGACGTGGAGGCAGTCAGATCCTCCACCGATGGCTCCGGGCGTGCCCGGGGGATCGGCTCGGTATCCCGGTTCGGTGTCTCGTCCGGGCCGTTACGTCCGTCGTCGGCCATATCAGCGATCAGCCAACCACACCAGCGAGGAAGTCGCCCATTCCACTCAGCACTTCTCCGATCGTGTCGCCGATCTTCCCAGCCACACCGGCTGCGGAATCAGGCCGATACGCGATGAAGAAGACCAGGAACGCGAGGCCACCCCACGTGAGAATCTTTTTGACCATGGCGAGAATTCCCCTCCCCACTTGCATTGCCGCGGCGTTACCCAGAGTATCAGTTACGGCTCGTACGGTGAATGTCTCAGTAGAACTTCAGCCCTCCCCATGAAGATACGGGGACAGAGCCCCGAACACGAGTGCACTGGGGAGCGATTCCACGAGGTCGTGGAGGACCACTTCGTCCACCAGTACGTCACCCGCTGTAGTCGGTCGTGCCACCGCGTACCTCCGGAAGCCCGGGTCCGTCCACTTCTGCGCTGTGGTCCGGCGGTGTACCGGAGGCCCACAGTGGAGCGCGACGGGGACGGCGGTGGTACTTCTCCGCCGTGCTGCGGACAACGGACCGCGACGCTCACAAAGTCAGGCTACTCCGCATTGGAGAAGAAAATCCCTTCCGAAATTTTCATTCACGCGGACTGTCGGATACCTGGAGGCAGCGCCGCGGACACCGTGCATTCAGGCGTACCGGCGACGGCACGCGTGGCGTTCAGGCGTGCTGGCGGATCCACGCGTGCATCGCGATGCCCCCGGCGACCCCGGCGTTGATCGACCGGGTGGAGCCGAACTGGGCGATCGAACACACCAGGCTCGCCGCCGCGCGGGCCGGTTCGGAGAGCCCCGGCCCCTCCTGCCCGAACAGCAGTACGCACCGGCGGGGCAGCTCCACCGACTCCAGGGGCACCGCCCCGGGCAGGTTGTCGATCCCGACGATCGGCAGGTCCTCGGACTTGGCCCAGGCCAGCAGGTCATCGATGGTCTCGTGGTGGAAGACGTGCTGGTAGCGGTCGGTCACCATGGCCCCGCGCCGGTTCCAGCGCCGGCGGCCCACGATGTGCACGGCCCGGGCCAGGAACGCGTTGGCGGTCCGCACGACGGTGCCGATGTTCATGTCGTGCTGCCAGTTCTCGATGGCCACGTGGAAGTCGTGCCGGCGGAGGTCCAGGTCGGCGACGACCGCCTCGCGGGTCCAGTACCGGTACCGGTCCACCACGTTGCGGCGGTCGCCGAGTTCGAGCAGCTCCGGGTCGTACCGGGCGTCGTCCGGCCACGGGCCCACCCAGGGGCCCACGCCGACCTCGACCTCGTCCTCCGTCACCCGGTCAGGCTAGCGCCTCCGCCAGGTCGTCCATGAACCGCTGCTCGGCGGCCGTGACCCGGTCCCCGCCGATGCCGAGGAAACCGCCCGTCTGGGCCGCCTCCGCGACAGAACCGGCGATCCGGTGCAGCCAGACCCGGTACGCGGCGGCGTCGGCGGGCTCGGCCTTCTCGGCGAGCACCCGGGAGGCGCGGCGCGCGCCGTCGAGCACCTCCGCGAGGCCGGCCGCCCGGTTGTTGAACTCCTCGGCGGCCGGCAACTCGTCGGCGTCGGGGTCGGCCTCGTTGAGGAAGAGGTCCGCGTACACCGCGCGGACCAGGGCGCTGTCGTCCACCTCGCCGGCCTGGATGCCCGCGTGTCCCGCGAGGCCCTCGTTGACGGTGCGCCGGGCGCCGTCCGCCTCCGCCGAGGTCGCCGCGATCACCACCGCCCGGGGCAGTTCCACGAGCAGATCCCACTCGGTGCCGGTGTACTGGTCCCGCATGCCGACCTCCCTGTAGTCACCTGGTGACTCACAGGATATGGCTATTGGGGAGCTTTCGGCACCATGACGCGACGGCGGAAAATGCACACCATCGTGCCGTCCTGGTTGTACCCACGGGTCTCCACGTAGACGATGCCGCGGTCCGGCTTGGAGCTGGACTCCTTGACCTCGAGCACGGTCGTCTCGCCGTAGAGGGTGTCCCCATGGAAGGTCGGCGCGACGTGCTTGAGCGACTCGACCTCGAGGTTCGCGATGGCCTTACCGGACACGTCGGCGACCGACATGCCGAGGAGCAGCGAGTAGATGTAGTTGCCGACCACCACGTTCTTGCCGAATTCCGTCGACGTCGCCGCGTAGTGCGCGTCGATGTGCAGCGGGTGGTGGTTCATGGTGAGCAGACAGAAGAGGTGATCGTCGTACTCGGTGATGGTCTTTCCGGGCCAGTGCTTGTAGATCGCACCGACCTCGAACTCCTCGAAATACCGACCGAACTGCATCTGCGGGCTCCTCACGCGATGGGTTACCGGTCAGTAGCATAGTCGGATCCCTACAAACAGCAACGAGCGGCGAGGCCTATAGACGCCCGCCGCCCGCGCTTTTTGTTGTGCTGCCGATCCTGCTCTGTAAATCTTTGGTTTGCTGTGACCTGCGCCATAGTTACGCAAACGTAAGCACCCATCGACCGAAAGGACTACGTCCGCCCTGGCCGGGTGAAGGATCCACCCGATCCTAGAATCTCCGATATGCGACTCCGAGTGACGATCACCACACTCGTCGCGGTGGCTCTGCTCCTCGGGACCCTGTTCGGCTCCGATGACGATTTTCCCGTCGGCCCCTTCCGGATGTACGCGACGACCGACGTCCTCGACGCGCCCGTCCGCGACACCCGGGTCGCCGCCCTCGACGACACCGGGGCGGCCCTCGACCTGACCGAGACCAACACGGGGCTCCGCCGCGCGGAGGTCGAGGGACAGCTCGGCCGGCCGGACCTCCCCCGCCTGCTCGCGGTGGCCTACGAACGCCGCAACCCGGCCGCGGCCCCGATCCGCCGGGTCACCGTCGTGGTCACCTGGCACGAGCTGCGCGACGGCCGGCCGACCGGACGGGCCACCGAGGAGACGGTCGCCGCATGGGAACGGTGACCGCTACCCCGGTCCCGACCCAGGTGCCCGGGTGGCTGTGCGCGCCCGTACCCCTCGGCCGGGTCGCTCTGTTCCGGGTGCTCGTGTACCTGTTCGTCGCGGCCGACCTGGTGATCTTCACGCCCTGGGTCCGGGGCCACGCCACGGTGCCCGTCGAGCTGTACCGCCCGGTGTTCGTCGCGCGGATTCTGCACCTGCCGGCCCCCACCCCGGCACTCGTGCACGGCATCTTCTGGGTACTGCTCTGCGCGGCGCTCGCCGCGGCGTCCGGCCGGTGTCCCCGGCTCCTCGGCGGGACCGTCTTCCTGCTGTACGCCGAGTGGATGGTCCTCGCCATGAGCTACGGCAAGGTCGACCACGACCGGTTCGGGCTGCTCGTCGCACTCGCCGCCCTGCCCACGGCCGGCCGGGCCCGGTTCGGTTCCACGGAACCGTCGGCCGCCGGGGGCTGGGCGCTGCGGGTCACCCAGCTGGCGGTGGTCGCGACGTACTTCCTCGCCGGCTGGGCGAAGCTGCGGTTCGGCGGGATCGAATGGCTCACCGGGGCCACCATGACCCGGGCCGTGATCCGCCGGGGCACCTGGCTCGCCCAGCTGGTCGTCGGGGTGCCCGGGCTGCTCGTGCTGAGCCAGTTCGGCATTCTGGCGTTCGAACTCGCCAGCCCGGTGGTGCTGTTCGTCCGCGAGCGGGCCCGGTACGTCCTCGTCGGCGGGTTCTACCTGTTCCACGCGGTCGTGTTCGCCACGGTCACCATCACGTTCCTGCCGCACCAGGTGGCCATGGCCAGCTTCCTCCCGCTGGAGAGGGCGGTGAGTAGGCTGCTCGGGTGCCATACGGACTCGCGAAGGTGATCGCCGGCCCCCTGTTCCGGGTGTACTGCCGCGCCACCGTCACCGGCCTGCACCACCTGCCGGCCACCGGACCCGTCCTGCTCGCCTCGAACCATCTCGGCACCCTCGACCCGCTGATCCTGCCCGCGCTCCTGCCGCGCCGGGTGACGTTCGTGGCCAAGTCCGAATACTTCGCCGAGGGGCGGCTCACGGGAAAGCTGCTCCGGGCGTTCGGCCAGCTGCCCGTCGAGCGCCGGGCCGGGGCGGCGGCGACGGAGGCCCTGGAGACGGCCCTGGCGGTACTGCGGTCCGGCGAGGTGTTCGGCATCTACCCCGAGGGCACCCGCTCCCCCGACGGCCGGCTGTACCGGGGCCGGGTCGGGGTCGGCTGGCTCGCGCTCGCGTCCGGGGCGACCGTGGTGCCGGTGGGGATGGTCGGGACCGACCGGGTGCTGCCGCGCGGGGCCGCGCTGCCCCGGCCGGCGAAGGTGGAGATCCGTCTCGGCGCGCCCGTGGCGGTCAGCGGGTCGGAGACCAGCGCGCGGGACCGGCGGGCGGCGACCGACACGATCATGGCTGCGATCGGGGAACTGACCGGACAGGACCGCGCCGGGGTGTACGCGCCGCTGCCGGCCTAGAGGGCGTCGCGCTGGGCCTGGGGCAGCGAGCAGGCCGGGGTGCCGCCGGGCATCCGGTGCCGGTTGCGGGCGAGCAGGCGGTAGAGCGGCCAGGCCAGCCACAGCACCGGGGGCAGGCCCAGGAGCCAGCCGAGGGGGCGCCAGGGGCCGCCGGCGTCGCGCAACAGCCGGGCGATGCCGGCCGGCCCGGCGGACACCACCCCGCGCCCGTCGATCCACTGCACGGCGCTCTCCGCCTGCTCGCGGGTCACGCCGAGCGCGGCCAGGTCGGTGAACTGCCAGGGCACGATCCTGGCCCGGGTCGGGATCCGGCGCTCGATGAACTGCGCACAGGTGGAGCAGAAGGCGCAGTCGCCGTCGTACACGAAGGTGGCGCTCATGGCCCCATCATCCTCCCGTGTCGGGCCGGAGAAACGGTGAGTCGCGCCACGCGGTGAACATGGACAGTCCTTCGAACATGTGTTCTAGTATTGAGCATGCGCTGGAGTCACATGCAAGCCACCGAGCCGACCGCCACCGACGGCGAGCTGCCCCTGCGCCTCCCCGACGCCACGGTGCGGACCTTCGACACCCCCGGCTTCGCGGGCATGACCTTCTACGAGATCAACGCCAAGTCGATCATCAACAAGGTCCCGGGGGACGGCGCGATGTTCCAGTGGACGGTGAACCCCTACCGTGGCTGCTCCCACGCCTGCGTCTACTGCCTGACCGGCGACACCCCGATCCTGATGGCCGACGGCCGCACCCGCCCGCTGGCCGAGATCCAGGTCGGCGACGAGATCTACGGCACGGAACGCCAGGGCAACTACCGGCGGTACGTGACGACGACCGTCCTCGACCACTGGTCCACCGTGAAGCCGGCGTACCGGATCACCCTCGCCGACGGCACCTCCCTCGTGGCCAGCGGCGACCACCGGTTCCTCACCGAGCGCGGCTGGAAGCACGTCACGGGCGCCGAGCGCGGCTTCGGCAAGCGCCCCTACCTGACCACCAGCAACAAGCTGATGGGTACGGGGCGGTTCGCCACCCCGCCCGACGAGTCCGACGAGTACCAGCTCGGGTATCTGTCCGGCATCATCCGCGGCGACGAGGGCCTGAGCAGCTTCCCCCGCTCGCCGTACCGGTTCCGGCTCACCGTCGCCGAGGTCGAGGCGCTCGACCGCACCCGGGCGTACCTGGCCCACTTCGACGTCGCCACCGAACGACTCACCGCGTCCACCCGGCCCGGCCGGCCCCCGACGCTGCGCACCTCCCAGCGTGACGCCGTCGAGGCCATCGGCCGGCTGGTGTCCTGGCCCGGTTCGCCCTCCGACGACTGGTGCAAGGGCCTGCTCGCCGGCATGTTCGACTCCGCCGGCAGCTACTCGCGCGGCATCCTGCGGATCCCCAGCGCCGACAAGGACATCGTCGACGCGTTGGAGGCCGCCCTCACCGCCCTCGACTTCGACTACGTCATCGAGGACCGGGGCTTCGCGTGCTTCCGGCTGCTCGGCGGCCTGCGCGAACACCTGCGGTTCTTCCACACCGTCGACCCGGCCATCACCGGCAAGTGGACGATCACGAACACGGCGCTGAAGAGCAACGCGCCGCTCGGCATCACCGCCATCGAGGACCTGGGCGTGCAGCTGCCGATGTTCGACATCACCACCGGTACGGGGGACTTCATCGCCGACGGGGTGGTCAGCCACAACTGCTTCGCCCGCAACACCCACACCTACCTGGACCTGGACGCCGGCAGCGACTTCGACTCCCAGGTCGTCGTCAAGGTGAACTCCCCCGCCCTCCTACGCCGCGAGCTGTCCGCCCCGAAGTGGCGCGGCGCGCACATCGCCATGGGCACCAACGTCGACTGCTACCAGCGCGCCGAGGGCCGCTACGCGCTGATGCCCGGCATCATCGAGGCCCTCACCGACTTCCGGAACCCGTTCTCCATCCTCACCAAGGGCACCCTGATCCTCCGCGACCTCGACCTGCTCCGGGCCGCCGCCGAGGTGACCACGGTCGGGATCGCCGTGTCCGTCGGGTTCACCGACACCGCCCTGTGGCGGGCCGTCGAGCCCGGCGCGCCCAGCCCCAACCGGCGGCTCGACGTGGTCCGCCGGCTCACCGACGCCGGGCTGGCCGTGAGCGTCCTGATGGCCCCGGTGCTGCCCGGGCTCACCGACACCGCCGAGGAGATCGAGCACACCGTCGCCGCGATCGCCGCCGCCGGGGCCGTGAGCGTCACGCCGCTCGGGCTGCACCTGCGCCCCGGGGCCCGGGAGTGGTACATGGCCTGGCTCGCCAGGGAGCACCCGCACCTGGTCCAGGTCTACGAACGGCTCTACGGCAAGGGCGCCTACCTGCCCCAGGGCTACCAGCGGGAGCTCACCGCCCGGGTGCGCGCGGCCGGCCGGCGGCACGGGATCGGGGAGCCGGGGGCCGGCGGCGCGCGGAGTACGCCGGCGTCGCCCTCCCAGGCGCGGATCGCGGAGCTGGTGGTGACGCCGGAGAACGCTACGCAGCTGACGTTGCTGTAGGGGCCGAGCTGAGCCCGTAGAACTCGCCGAAGCTGAAGATGAGCGGGCTCCACGTGTCACCGTCGACGTACTGGTGCTGGCCGGGCACCAGAATGGACTCCTCGATGTGGGCGCGCACGATCCGGGCCTCGATGCCGACCAGCTGTTCGTCCGGGCTCCCGAAGGGGTGCACCGCCTCGATCACGGCCTCCAACTGGACGGGGCACTCGGCCACCCGGGGCGGCCTGACCAGTTCCGAGGCCACGGGCGTCAGCTGGGCGGCACCGAACTTGTCCGGCTCGTACCGGTAGCCGCGCGCCGCCTTGTCCGCGTGGACCGGGTTCAGTCCCGTGGTGTTCTGCAGGCGGTCGACGGCTCCGCCGAGGTCCCACGAGGGGAGGTTGAGCACGCACTGCCGCTCACGGCGCAGGTTCTGGACCGTCTTCCCCTTGGTGCTCAGGCCGAGCATGCAGGACCAGCGCATCCACCAGGCCGAGGACATCGGCGCCAGATTCGCGGAGCCGTCCTCGTTCAGCGTGCTGATGAGGACGACCGGGGTGCCGAAGAAGAAACTCCGTGGTTCGACGACGAGATGTGTCACCTTTGTCCGCCACCTTCCTAGCGCGATTCAGCAGCGAAGCTACCCACGGCCGGCGGCGGTGATCAACTTATTCGGAACATCTGACTTCAGTTCCCCGGACCGGGAGTCAGCCCTGGCCGAGGTAGCTCCGGATGCTCTCCATCACGACCGTGATCCGGCCGGGCGCCAGGCTGTAGAGCACGTAGTAGCCGGTCCGCCGGGTGGTCAGTACCCCCGCCTCCGCCAGGAGCCGCAGGTGCTTGGACAGCGCGGCCTCGCTGAGCCCCACCAGGGGAGCCAGCTCCTGGGTGCTCCGGGGACGCTCCGCGATCAGCCGGAGCGCCCGCAGCCGCGTCTCGTCGGCCAGCGCGCGCAGCACCCGGGGCAGGTCGCTGGGCGGCAGCGGCGGGTGCGCCGTCCGGGCCAGGTGGGCCACGGGGAAGACGAGGGTGGGCGCCCACGGCTGGTCGCAGTTGACCCGGACGTGCGGCCAGACGTACACGCTGGGGACGAGGACGAACTGCTCGTCCGGGCCGATCGTGACATCGTGCTCGTGCCGCCGGTCCAGCCAGAAGCGCTCCGTCGCCCTGTCGGTCCGGATCTCCGGCCACAGGCTGCGCAGGAACCCGTAGAGCCCGTGGGTGGCGAGGCTGGTACCCGCCTCGGCGACGCTGGCCGCCAGCAGGTCCTCCACGCGCGGCCACTCCGTGCGGAACGCCGCGTCCCAGTAGTCGGACAGCAGCGCCAGGAAACGGTCGAGCACGACGGCCGGGTCGTCCAGCGCCAGCCGGACGAGGCCCAGGCTCTTCGGCTCCCGGCGGGCCGCCTCGCTCAGGATCCGGTCGGTGGCCGCCGGATCCTCGGCCCGGGACAGCTGGCTCCGGGTCGCGGCGAAGGTCTCGGTGAACTCGAAACTGAGGACGTGCGGCGGGTGGACGCGCGCCCGGGCCAGCTCGTCCTCGAAGGTGGCGAACGTGCCCGTGGCCGGCGGGAACAGGAGCGCTGGGAAGTACGACCGGTAGGCGAACCCGAACGCCGCGATCTCCCGCCGGAGCGCAGGTGGCAGCCGGCGCATCTGCCGGACCCAGTCGTGCTGGAGCGGGTGGTGCTTGGGCTCGATCAGCACGTGCAGGCTGAGGACCGCCTCGAGGACCGGCGAGTACGCGAAGGCGAGGCGTTCGACGGCCGCGCCGGGGAGGTGAAAGGTGATCATCTCGTCCTCCCCGCCCGACCGCAGACGCGAAACCTACCACCGCCGCGGGGCCGTGCCGATCCGCCGACGCGTCGGGACGGCCCCGCGAACGGTGGGCGGTCAGCCCGGGTAGATGGGACAGCCCCGGCGGGCGGGGCGGCCCGGGCGGCCTGCCAGCCCGGGTAGACGGATCAACCCCAGGGCGGGGCGGCCCGGGCGGCCGGTCAGCCCGGGTAGGTGGGACAGCCCCGGCGGCCCGGGCGGCCGGTCAGCCCGGGTAGGTGGCGACGATGGTGGCCAGGTCGGGGGTCACCCGCACCTCGGCCGCGCGCAGCAGCGGATGGGTCAGCCAGTGCACCCGGGGCCCGTCGACCTCGCCCAGGAAGGTGGGCGGCCACCCGGTCGACGGGGTGAAGTCGTCAATCACGAGCAGCCCGCCCGGGCGGAGCCACTTCGCCGGGTCGATCGGCGGCTCGTCCTTCTTGCCCTGGCCGCCGCCGTCGAGGACCAGCAGGTCGAACGGGCCGTGCTCTTCGAGGAGGTGCCAGTCGCCCTCGACGACCTCGACGCCGGGCCGGTCGGCGAACAGGTCCGTCGCGACGGCGGCGCGGGCCGGGTCGCGTTCGACGCTGACGAGGCGGGCGTCCGGGTGCGCGGCGCTGGCCAGCCACGCGAGGCCCACACCGCAGCCGGTGCCGGTCTCGCCGATCCGTCCGGGGCCGACGCCCCGGGCGAGCACCCGGAGGAGTTCGCCGTGTTCGGGTACGCAGGACAGCGGGAAGTCGGCCTTCTCCGCCGCCTCGACGGCCGAGCGGACCAGGGCGGGCAGGTCGGTGAGTCCACTGTATGCGTCAGTTCCACCATGAGACATGCGCCCATTACTACCGCGCGTGGCGAGCCGGAGACAAGGCGTGCAGGTCCCGCGGGTAGGTGGGCGCGGATGGGGCCGGGGCTGAGCCGACGCGGGCAGGGGCGGAGGGCAGCGGACCGGCCCTGGGCCCGGGATACCTGGCCGACCCGGGCAGGGGGTCTCCGCGCAAACGGGGTCGGCGGGGGCGGCGCGGGCTCCCGGCAACGCCCGGAAGCAAGGCCGGCGCGGAAACGGGCTGCCGGGCAGATCCTGGGCAGTGCCTCCAGATGCCGGTCGCAGCCCCACTCGTAACCGGAAAATGGGTTTGATCTGCGGGGTTTCGCGGCCCGGGGTGAGCGCCCGGGCCGCGGTCGCACGTCTAGGCGCGGTAGTCGCGCAGCAGGCCCCGGGAGATGATCGTCTTCTGGATCTCCGAGGTGCCCTCGCCGATCAGCAGGAACGGGGCCTCGCGCATCAGGCGCTCGATCTCGTACTCCTTGGCGTAGCCGTAGCCGCCGTGGATCCGGAAGGACTCGGTGACGATCTCGGCGCAGTACTCCGACGCGAGCAGCTTCGCCATGCCGGCCTCGACGTCGTTGCGCTGCCCGGCGTCCTTGAGCCGCGCGGCGTTGACCATCATCGCGTGCGCCGCCTCGATCTTGGTGCCCATCTCGGCGAGCTTGAACGCGATGGCCTGGTGCTTGTACAGCGGCTGGCCGAACGTCTGGCGCTGCTGGGCGTAGGCGATGCCCAGCTCGAACGCGCGGATCGAGATGCCGCACGCGCGGGCGGCGACGTTGACCCGGCCGACCTCGACGCCGTCCATCATCTGGTAGAAGCCCTTGCCGGTCTCGCCGCCGAGCAGCGCGGTCTCGGGCACCACGTGGCCGTCGAGGAGCATCTCGGTGGTCTCGACGCCCTTGTAGCCCATCTTCTCGATCTTGCCCGGGATGGTGAGGCCGGGCGCGGTCTCGCCGAAGCCGGGCTCCTTCTCCAGGAGGAAGGTCGACATGTTGCCGTAGGGGGTGTCGGCGCCGAGCTCGGTGCGGACCAGGGTGGCGACGATCGAGGAGTAGCCGCCGTTGGTCAGCCACATCTTCTGGCCGTCGAGCCGCCAACCCCCGTCGACGGGTACGGCCTTGGAGCGGATCGCGGCCACGTCGGAGCCACAGCCGGGCTCGGACATGGAGAACGCGCCGCGCGCCTCGCCGGTGGCCATCCGGGGCAGCAGCCGGGCCTTCTGCTCGGGGGTGCCGTGCTGCTGGAGCAGGTACGCGACGATGAAGTGCGTGTTCACGATGCCGGAGACGCTCATCCAGCCCCGGGACAGCTCCTCGACCACGAGGGCGTAGGTCAGCAGGGACTCGCCGAGCCCGCCGTACTCCTCGGAGATGGTCAGGCCGAACAGGCCCAGTTCCTGCATGCCGGCGACGATCTTCTCGGGGTAGATGTCGCCGTGCTCGAGGGTCTGCGCGTGCGGGATGACCTCTTTGTCGACGAACTCCCGGACAGTCGACAGGATGTCGCGCTGCACTTCGGTGAGATCGCGGGTCTGCGCGAGGCGGGGCATGGCACCTCCAGGCCAATCCAATATTACTGGTGAGTATGAACGAGCGTTCAGGTGAGCGGGACGTGCCGCCATTGTGACCCTGGCCACCTGCTCCTCGTACTCGGGCCCCGGGCTCACGTCGCGTTCCCGACCCTTGCCCGCGACCCACTGCCCTCAGGCTATGCGCGGGTGGCGCGGTACAGGTACCGTCTGGCGGGTAGAGGGAGGAAAGTCAATGACGTACCCGCAAGATCCATATAACCCCCAGGGTCAGCAGCCGCCCCAGCCGGGCTACGGCCAGCCGAGCGGGTATGACCAGAGCGGCTACCCGCAGTACGAGCAGCCGTACAGCGCGCCGCCGAGCACCGGCGCCCCGTACGACCCGTACGCGCAGCAGCAGCCCTACGGTCAGCCGGGCTACCAGCAGCCGTTCGCCCAGCAGCCCTACGGGTACGTCCAGCCCCGGGGCACCAACACCATGGCGATCCTGGCCCTCGTGTTCGCCTTCGTGTTCGCCCCGGTCGCGATCGTGCTCGGCCACATGGCCAAGAAGCAGATCAAGGAGACCGGCGAGGACGGCGACGGCCTGGCGACGGCCGGCCTGGTGATCGGCTACATCTTCACCGGCTTCTTCGTGCTGTACTGCTGCGGCATCTTCGGCATCGGCTTCTTCGGGGCCATGGCGGACTCCAGCAACTACTAGACCTCCCGACACCACGGCGCGGACCCCACCCGGGGCCCGCGCCGTCGTCGTATAGCCGACACCCGGGGCCGCCCGGGGCCCAGCCTGGACGGCCCCGGACGGCTTTCCGGCTAGCGGTAGTTCGACTCGCGGACGCTGTTGCCGCCGTCGACCACGAGCACCTGGCCGGTCACGTACGACGCGGCCGGCGTGCAGAAGAACGTGATCGCCGCCGCCACCTCCTCCGGCAGACCCGGGCGGGCCATCGGGGTGTCCAGGCCGTGCCGCAGCTCCGCGACCGTGGACGAGCCGGTGCGGATCGTGCCCGGGGCCACCGCGTTGACCGTGATGCCGTCGGCGACGACCTCCATGGCCAGCGCGCGGGTGAGGCCGATGACGCCGGCCTTCGCGGCCGCGTACGCCGCCTCGGCGGGCATCGCGTTCAGGTACCCGGCGGTGGCGGCCACGTTGACGATCCGCCCCCAGCCGCGCTCGGTCATGCCGCCGACGAAGGCCCGGCTGACCAGGAACGCGGTACTCAGGTTCCGGTCGATCTCGGCCTTCCACTCCTCGTAGCTGAGCTGCGAGACGGGGCGGAACACCTCGGGGCTGCTCTTGCTGGCCAGGCCGGCGTTGTTGACGATGATGTCGACCTCGCCGAGCTGCTCGATCACGGCGTCGGCGAGACCGGCGACCTCCGCGTCGTCGGTCAGGTCGACGACGAATCCGAGCGCGTCGATCTCCTTGCTGCGTTCGTGGATCCGCTTGGTGGTCGACACGATGGCGACCTCCGCGCCGAGCGCGCGCAACCGCAGGGCGGTGGCGAACCCGATGCCGTCCGGGCTGCCGGCACCCGTCACCAGGGCTACCTTGCCGTCCAGTCGGTCAGTGGGGGCCATTGTGGGTGCTGGGGCGGCGAGTACCGCGGGCTGTGCTGCCATGCCGTGATCCTGCCCCTTAGACACGTTTGCCGGCAACCACCCGTCGGGCGAGTCGTCTTCGCCACGCCCCCGGGGCTGCGGATGCCGGGCTGAGGTACCACCATGGGTGCCATGACCTATCCGCACCCCCAGAATGACCCCTACCAGCAGGGCACGCCGCAGAACCCCCAGTATCCGCAGCAGGACCCGCAGTACCAGCAGCAGGATCCGCAGTACCAGCAGCAGCCGGACCCGCTGAACTTCCAGGTCCCGACGCCGTACCCGGATCCGTACGCGTACCAGCAGCCGCAGCAGCCGGCCGGGTACGACCCGAACGGCTACCCGGTGTACAACCAGCAGTTCAGCGCCCCGCCGGTCACCGGTGGCCCGTACAACCCGTACGGCCAGCAGCAGTACGGCCCGCCGAAGCAGAACGGCCTGGCCCTGGCCTCGATGATCACCTCGATCGCCGGGCTCGCGCTGGTGGTGTGCTGCTCGGTGGCCGGTCTGGCCGGCGCGGTCGGCGCGATCCTCGGCCACGTGGCGCGCAAGCAGATCCGCGAGCGCGGCGAGGGCGGCGCGGGCAAGGCGCTCGCCGGCATTATCTGTGGTTGGATCGCATTCGCGCTGTTCTTCGTGATGATTGCGGTAGCGCTGCTGCTGCCCGGCAATGACTGGTACCGCGATCTGACCACCAACAGATAACTTGCGGGCACCAGCACAATGGGGAACATGAGCTACCCCCCGCAGGACCCGAACCAGTGGGACCCGAACCAGCACTGGGACCCGAACCAGCCGGTCACCGGCGCGCCGTACCCGCCGCAGTACGCGTACGCCCCGCAGTACGTGGGCAGCCGGCCGACCAACGGGATGGCCATCGCCTCGATGGTCACGTCGATCGTCGCGCTGGTGCTGTGCACGGGCGTCTTCGGCTTCGTCGGCGCGATCCTCGGCCACGTCTCCCGCAAGCAGATCAAGGAGCGCGGCGAGGAGGGCGACGGCATGGCGCTCGCCGGCATCATCATCGGCTGGATCGGCACGGCGATCGGGGTGCTGGTGATCGGGTTCTATGTCGTGTTCGTCGTCTGGGCGATCAACGAGGCGAACACGAGCACGTACGACTACTGAGCGGGTGCCCCCGGCGCGGGGGCACCCCTCATCGAAACGGGCCGACGTCGCCCGGGCCGACCGGAGCCAGGCCAGCCGGAGCCAGGCCGGCCCGAACCAGGCCGGCCGGAGCGAGGCCCGTGGCCGCTAGGCCGGGGGCGTGAAGCTCGACGTGCGGGTCATCCCCGCCGCGCGCCCCTTCCCCGCGATCACCAGCGCCATCTTCCGGGAAGCCTCGTCGATCATCTCGTCGCCGAGCATGACCGCGCCGACCCGGCCGCCAGCCTCGGACGTGTAGTAGTCGTACGCGTCGAGGATGAGTTCGGCGTGGTCGTAGTCGCCCTGGTCCGGCGAGAACAGCTCGTTGGCGGCGTCGATCTGGCCGGGGTGCAGCACCCACTTGCCGTCGTAGCCGAGCGCGGCGGACCGGCCGGCGACCCGGCGGAAGCCGTCCACGTCGCGGATCTGCAGGTACGGCCCGTCGATGACCTGGAGGTCGTGCGCGCGGGCGGCCATCAGGAGCCGGGACAGGATGTAGTGGTAGGCGTCGCCGACGTCGTAGCCGGGCGGCTGCTCGCCCACGACCAGGGACTTCATGTTGATCGAGGCCATGAAGTCGGCCGGGCCGAAGATGATCGTCTCGACCCGGGGCGAGGCGCCCGCGATGTCGTCGACGTTCACCAGGCCGCGCGCGTTCTCGATCTGGGCCTCGATGCCGATCCCGCCGACCGGCAGGCCGAGGGTCTTCTCGACCTGGGTGAGCAGCAGGTCCAGCCACTGGACGTGCGCGACGGTCTGCACCTTCGGGAGCATGATCGCATCGAGGTGGGTACCGGCGCCCTCGACGATGTCGATCACGTCCCGGTACGTCCACTGGGTGGTCAGGTCGTTGACCCGGACGACCCGGGTCTTGCCCGCCCAGTCGCCCTCGGTGAGCGCGGCGACGATGTTCTTCCGCGCGTCGGCCTTGGCCAGCGGTGCGACCGAGTCCTCCAGGTCGAGGAAGACCTGGTCGGCGGGCAGTCCCTGGGCCTTGCCGAGCATCTTCACGCTCGAGCCGGGTACGGCGAGGCAGGACCGGCGGGGACGTCCGTGTGCACCCATTGTTCGATCTCCCTGGTTGTCGCGCGGGCGGGTCGGCGCTCTGCCGGGGCGTCGAGCGCGGAGTTACCCGTAGGTAGTCGGGAGCGTAACTTCAGCGCGGGACCGGGCAGAACAACCCTGTGGGATATAGCACACCCCGTAGCTCCCCGGTGACAGACAACCCCACTTCGACGGGTACGCGGCCCCCCTGCCCGGACCACGCGCGCGAATGCCGCTGGTCGGGACCGGGGCCGCCCGGCCCGGGGCACCCGGTCGGCCTGCACCTAGCATCGGCCCGTGACCACCCCCCGCGCCCACTGGCCCACCTACGCCGCGCTCGCCGTCGGCATCGTCGCCGTGTCGGCCTCCGGCCCGATGATCGCGGCGACGGCGGCCCCCGCGCTGGCGATCGCGTTCTGGCGGAACGCGCTGGCGGTCGGGGCGCTCAGTCCGGTCGTCGCGGTCCGGCGGCGCGAGGAGCTGGGCGCGCTGACCCGGCGGCAGATCGCGTTGTGCGTGCTGGCCGGGGTGGCGCTGGCCGCGCACTTCGGCACCTGGGTACCCAGTGCGACCCTGACCAGCGTCGCGACGGCCACCGCCCTGGCCACCACCCAGCCGATCTGGACGGGCGTGTTCGCGTTCTTCCGGGGCGAGAAGCTGGGCCGGTCGATGTGGCTGGGCATCTGGCTGGCGTTCGCCGGGGCGGTGGTGGCGACGGGCGCGGACCTCAACGGCAGCCCCGAGGCGCTGCTGGGGGACCTGCTGGCGCTGCTCGGCGGCCTGTTCGCGGCGGTGTACGTGAGCTTCGGCGAGAAGGTGCGCGCGGACGTGAGCACGACGACGTACACGTGGCTGTGCTACGGGGTGTGCGCGTTCGTGCTGCTCGCGGTGTGCGTGCTGTGGGACGTGCCGCTCATCGGGTACCCGTCGGGGGCCTGGTTGTTGCTCGTCGCCCTCACCGTGGGGCCGCAGCTGCTCGGGCACTCCCTGTTCAACTTCTCGCTGCGGCGGGTACCCGCGCATGTCCTGTCGGTGTTGATCCTGCTCGAGGTTCCGGGGGCCGCGCTGCTCGGCTGGCTGATTCTGGACCAGGTGCCGGCCGCCAGCTCCCTGCCGGGCCTCGCGCTGCTGGTCACCGGCGTGGCCGTGGTCGTCCTCAGCCCCAAATTGACCGCACGGCGGTCGTCCAGGGGATAACGCTGCGTTCATCCGATCGCTACCCTTTCGCCATGACCCTCGATCTTGGCGCCCCCGCGTCCGGTCCCGTCCGTGCCGTCCTCTTCGACTTCTTCGGAACCCTCACCCACGCCGTCGCCCGTGGCGCCGCGCACGAGCGGGTCGCCGACCTGCTCGGGGTCACGTCCGCCGCGCTCGGCGACGCCCTGAACGAGACGTTCTACTCCCGGGCGACCGGGGCCTGGGGCGACCTGCCGGCCACGATCAGGATGCTGGCCGCCCGGCTCGGCGTCACCCTCTCCGGGCAGCAGGTCCGCGACGTGTGCACCGCCCGGCTGGAGGTGCTGCGGCACGACGCCCGGCTCCGGGCGGACGCGGTGGCCACCCTGGCGGCGCTGCGGTCCCGGGACATCCGGGTCGGCCTGGTCAGCGACTGCACGAACGAACTGCCCCTGCTGTGGTCCACCCTGGCGGTCGCGCCGTACGTGCAGGCGACCGTCTTCTCCTTCGAGACCGGCTACTGCAAGCCCGACCCGGCGATGTACGCCACCGCCTACAAGGCCCTCGACGTGCTCCCCGACGAGTGCCTGTACGTCGGCGACGGCGGCAGCAACGAGCTCACCGGTGCCCTGCGCGCCGGCCTGCACCCGATCCGGCTGCTGGCCCCGGACAGCGCCGGGCACCTGACGTACAACGCGGAGCCCGACTGGCGGGGCCCGACGATCGCCAGCCTGTCGGCGGTGCTGGCACACTGTGGGGCATGACCGACCCGCAGACCGGCGCCCCGGCTGACGCCGCCCCCCGGCTCGATCCGCTGATCGAGGAGGCCGCCAAGAAGGCCGCCATCGCCTGGCTGACCCCGGGCGGGGCGGTCTGGTGCCTGTGGATCGACGGCGCGTTGTACGTGGTCAGCGGCCCCGACGAGCAGGCCGCGCCGGGGCTGTCCGGGGCCGGCACCGCGACCGTGACGCTGCGCGGGGACCACGGCGGCCGGATCGTGGACTGGACCGCCGACGTGTCGGCCGTGGCGCCGGGTACCGAGGAGTGGGACGCCGTGGCCCCGCAGCTCGCCGCGAAACGGCTGAACCTGTCGGCCGCCGAGGACACCGTCGCCCGGTGGGCATCGACGTGTGTGGTGCACAAGTTGGCACCCACCGGGGCGCTGGTCGCGCTGACCGACGCGTCGGGTGCCGCCGAGGCCCCGGCCACCCCCGCCGCACGCAGGACGAAGAGTCCGTTCAGGCTGCACCGGGTCAAACGCCCCCGCTAGGCTGGTGCCGTGACCACGGCGACTCGGGTATATGTCGCCCGGCTCGCCGGCATCGCTGTCTTCGACCCCAACGGCGACCAGGTCGGACGGGTCCGGGACGTGCTGGCCCGTGCCCGCACCGACGGCCAGCCCTGCCGGGTGATCGGCATCATCGCGGAGATCCCGGCCGTGCGGCGGATCTTCATCCCCATGGGCCGGGTGATCGCGATGGACGCCGACGCGGTCGCGCTGTCCACGGGCACGATCAGCCTGCGCCGGTTCGGCAAGCGCCCCGGCGAGCTGCTGGTCCTCGAGGAGCTGCTGGACCGGCGGGTGGACCTGCCCGACGGCAAGCACGGCACCGTGGTGGACATCGCGATGGAACGCGAACGGGCCGGCGACTGGATGCTGTCGAAGGTCGCGGTCCGCGAGCACACCGGCCGGCTGACCCGCCGGGGGCACCTCCAGCAGCTGAACTGGACGGACGTCCCGAACCTGGTCGGCGTACCCGAGGAGCAGGGCACCGCCTCGCTGCTGGCCACGATGGACGGCATGCGCGCCGCCGACGTGGCCAACGTGCTCCAGGACCTCGACGGCAAGCGCCGGTTCGCGGTCGCGGAGGCGTTCAACGACGAGCGGCTCGCGGACGTGCTCCAGGAGCTGCCCGAACACGACCAGGTGGAGATCCTCACCGCCCTGGACAAGGAGCGCGCCGCCGACGTCCTGGAGGAGATGGACCCCGACGACGCGGCCGACCTGCTGCACGAGCTGCCCCGGTCCGACCGGGCGGAGCTGCTCAGCCTGATGGAGCCGGAGGAGGCGCACCCGGTCCGCCAGCTGCTGGAGTACCTGCCGGGGACCGCCGGGTCGCTGATGACCAGCGAACCGATCGTGCTCACCCCGGACGCCACGGTGGCCGAGGCGCTGGCCCGGATCCGCGAGCCCCAGCTGCCGCCGGCCGTCGCCGCCCAGGTGTTCGTGTGCAGGTCGCCGATGCAGACCCCGACGGGGAAGTACCTCGGGGTCGCGCACTTCCAGTCCCTGCTCCGCGAGCCGCCGGCCGAGCTGGTGGGCGGGATCGTCGACAACGACATCGACCCGCTGTCCCCGGACATCACGACCCCGGAGATCACCCGGCGGATGGCGACGTACAACCTGGTGGCGATGCCGGTCGTGGACGACGCGGGCCGCCTGGTCGGCGCGGTGACCGTCGACGACCTGCTCGACCACCTGCTGCCGCGCGACTGGCGGGACCGCGGGCATGACTGAGGCGCGCGGCCGCCGCCTCGACCAGCCGGCCGAACGGGGCATGCGGCTCCCCCGGCTCGACGCGGACGTGTTCGGGAAGTTCGCCGAGACGTTCGCCCGGTTCATGGGGACGGCCCGGTTCATCCTCTACATGACGGTCTTCGTGATCGTGTGGATCCTGCTCAACGTGGTCGGGATCTGGGGACTGCACTGGGACCCGTACCCGTTCATCCTGCTCAACCTGTTCTTCTCCACCCAGGCCTCCTATGCCGCGCCGCTGATCCTGCTCGCCCAGAACCGGCAGGCCGACCGGGACAAGCTGTCCCTGGACGAGGACCGGCGGCGGGCGACGGCGCAGAAGGCCGACACGGAGTACCTGGCCCGGGAGATCGCCTCGCTGCGGATCGCCCTCGGCGAGGTGGCCACCCGCGACTTCATCCGCTCGGAGCTGGCGAAGCTGGTGGACGAGCAACGTAAGTAAGCTTGTTCACAATCAACCCCATTTTCTGGGTACTCCGGGGCACGGTTGTCCGATGGCGTCTCCCAAACTGGAACTGAATCTCGTCCAGGTTGCCGCCGGTACCCTCGCTGCGGTCTCCGCCGCGTTCGCCCTGTCGAAGCTCGGGATCGGCGGCACCCTCACCGGGGCGGCCGTGGCCAGCGTGGTGGCCGGCATCGGCAGCTCCCTCTACACCCACTCGCTGACGAAGGCGAAGGACAAGCTCAAAGAGGTCAGCGGGCTCGCCGTGACCGAGTTGGCGGAGCAGCACCCGGAGAGCTTCCCGACCGACGACGACGGCCCGCACACGGAGCAGCGCGACCCGGCCGACCCGGACCGCACGTCCACCGCCCCGACCGGCCCGACCTCGGACGGCCCCACCCTGACCGGCTTCGCCCCGGCCGGCTCCGGCGTGCCCTCGGCGGCCCGGCCCGGGGACGGCCCCGAGACCCGGGTGATCCGGCCGGCGGCGGTCGGCATGGCCCGGGTCCCCACCGGCACGCTCTACGCCCCGGCGCCCGCGAAGAAGCCGGCTCTGCCCACCTGGGTGAGCGTCACGATCGCGATCGTGGCCACGTTCCTGCTGGCCCTGGGCACGATCGAGGTGGTCGAGCGGTTCGTGCTCGGCGAGTCGATGTCCAGCCTGTTCAACAAGGACCAGCACCGGGGGTCGACGCTGTTCGGCGGGGGCGACCGCGGGGATCCCGGCCCGGTGCCGACGCCGACGCCGTCGGAGTCCCCGCACGAGCGGGAGTCGCCGTCGCCGTCGGAGTCGCCCAGCGCGACGCCGTCGACCGGTTCGCCGTCCCCGTCGCCGCCGAGCCCGTCGGCTTCCCCGAGCCCGTCGCCGTCCGCGACCCCGTCACCGAGCGGCAGCGCGCCCCGGACGCCGTGAGTCCGCGTCCCGGGCCGGGAAGGGTGGGCCGGGCCGCGCCCCGCGTGCCGGCCGGGCCAGGTGTGCAGCGCCCGGGTCCGAGTCACGACCCGTCGCGCCCCGCATGCCGTCGGCCGGCCGCGTCGAGGGACGGCCCCACCAGCCAGGGCGCCCCGCGGTTGATCCGGTGGTGTGCGTCACGTCCGGCGTCGGGTGTCCGGAGGCCCCGGGAGGGGGCCCGGGAAGCGACGTAGCATGAGAATCATGTCTGCCCCAGCAATTGCGCTCGAAGACGCGATCCGCGCCGCCCTCGCCACCGTCAACGACCCGGAGATCCGGCGGCCGATCACCGACCTCGGCATGGTCCGCGAGGTCATCGTGGGCGCGGACGGCCTGGTCACCGTGGGTGTCGACCTGACGATCGCGGGCTGTCCGCTCAAGGACAAGCTCACCTCCGACGTCACCGCCGCCGTGTCCGCCGTGCCCGGCGTGACGGGCGTCAAGGTCGAGTTCGGGGTCATGACGGACACCCAGCGCAAGGACCTGCAGTCCTCGCTGCGCGGCGGTGCGACGGCCGAACCGGTCATCCCGTTCGCCCAGCCGAACTCCCGCACCCGGGTCTACGCGATCGCGTCCGGCAAGGGCGGCGTCGGCAAGTCCAGCGTCACGGTCAACCTGGCCGCCGCGCTGGCCGCCAAGGGCCTCGCGGTCGGCATCGTCGACGCGGACATCTACGGCCACTCGGTGCCCCGGATGCTCGGCACGGACGCCCGGCCCACCCAGGTCGAGGACATGATCATGCCGCCGCAGGCGCACGGCGTGAAGGTCATCTCGATCGGCATGTTCACCCAGGGCAACGCGGCCGTCGTCTGGCGCGGACCGATGCTGCACCGCGCGCTCCAGCAGTTCCTCGCCGACGTCTACTGGGGCGACCTGGACGTCCTGCTCCTCGACCTGCCCCCGGGCACCGGCGACATCGCGATCTCCGTCGCGCAGCTGCTGCCGAACGCGGAGATCGTCGTCGTCACCACCCCGCAGGCCGCCGCCGCCGAGGTGGCGGAGCGGGCCGGGGCGATCGCCCTGCAGACCCACCAGCGGATCGTGGGCGTCATCGAGAACATGTCGTGGCTCGACCTGCCGGACGGCAGCCGGATGGAGCTGTTCGGCTCCGGGGGCGGCCAGCAGGTCTCCGACGCCCTGACCCAGATCATCGGCGCGCCCGTGCCGGTCCTCGGCCAGATCCCGATCGACACCCTGGTCCGCGAGGGCGGGGACGTCGGCCTGCCGGTCACGCTGAACCCGGACTCCCCGGCCGGCGCGGCCCTGCGCAAGGTGGCCGACAAGCTGGCGGTCCGGCGCGAGAGCCTGGTCGGCAAGCCCCTGGGCCTGTCCCCCTCGTCCCGCTGACCCGCTCCAAAAACGTCAGAGGGGTACTCCGACCGGAGTACCCCTCTGACGTTTGCTTTTGATCTAACGCCTTGGCCCGCTGAGGGCGGGGAGGCCCACCACCTACGTGGCGTCGAGGTCGAACTTGCGGACCCGGGGCTCACCACTGGACGGCTTGCTCTCCGCGATCACCGGCACGTACTCGTCCATCCGGACGTCCTTGCGCGGGTCCTTCAGCGCGTCGTTCAGCTCGCGGCGCAGGTCCTCGGCGTGGTTGCGGAACAGCGACTGGTCCTCGTCGCTGAGCACGTGCTTGCGGAGGAACGTCTTCGGGTTCAGGTCCTCGAGCTTGATGTCCGTGCCGATCTCCTTGCTCAGATCGGACGTCGCGTTGCTGGCCATCGCGCGGACGTTGCGCACGAACTTGAGGCCGTCGCTGATCGCCTTCGGGAGCTTCTCGGGCCCGTAGATGAACAGACCGACGAGGATCAGGACGACGATCTCCATCCAGCCGAGATTCTCGAACACCGCCGCTCCTTTCCCTGTGCACGCCAGCGGCCACGCCACGGATGCGTGCCAGCAGCCACGCTACCCGCCTCCGGCGCGACCGCGCCAGCCACCGGAAGGTGACTATTTGCTGTCGGCGGCGAGGGTGAGCTGAGCGGTCCGCTTCGCGCCGTCGCGCTGGAACTCGATCGCGACGACCGCGCCCGGGCCGGCCTTGGCGATCTGGGCGATCAGGTCGGGCCCGTCCTGGACGAGCCGGCCGGCGAACACCGTCAGCACGTCGCCGGCCTTGAGCCCGGCACGGGCCGCGGGGCCGCCCTCCGTGGCCGACAGGAGCTTCGCGCCGCCGGTCGGTCCCTGGTACGCCGGATCGATCGACGCGCCGATCACGGTCCTCCTGGCGGCCCCCGTGGACATGATCTCGGTGGCGACCCGGCGGGCCTGGTTGATCGGGACGGCGAACCCGATGCCGATGTTGCCGGAACCGGCCGCCTTGTCGTCCTTGCCGCCCGTGATGATCTGCTGGTTGACGCCGATCACCCGGCCGGCGGCGTCCACGAGCGGGCCGCCGGAGTTGCCGTGGTTGATCGCGGCGTCGGTCTGGATGGCCGCGAAGAAGGCGGAGACGCCGTTGACGTCGTTGGCGGGGGCGGGGCGGGCCCGGTTCAGCGCGCTGATGATGCCGAAGGTGACCGAGCGTTCCTGGCCGAGCGGGGTGCCCAGGGCCAGGACCGGGTCGCCGGCGGCGAGCTTGTCCGAGTCGCCGAAGGTGATCGGGGTCAGCCCGGTCCGTTCGATCTTGAGCACGGCGATGTCGGAGACGCCGTCGGTCCCGACCAGGGTGGCCGACACCTCCTCGCCGCTGTCGAGCTGCACGGAGAACTTGCCCCGGGGGGTCTCGGACACCACGTGCTGGTTGGTGACGATGTACCCGTCCGGGGAGACGATGAAGCCCGAGCCCGTACTCAGCGCGCGGGAGTCCTGCGCGTGCACGGTCACCAGGCTGGGCAGCACCTTCTTCACGGCCCCGGCCAGGGACTCCGGCGCCCGGTTCGTCACCGGGGCGGGCTTGCCGTCCGACTGGCCGACCAGGGTCCCGCCGCCGCCGACCCCGTTGCGGGCCGCGAACACGTAGCCCAGGGTGCCGCCGAGGGCCCCGGCGAGCAGGGCGGAGACCAGCGCCACGGTCAGGATCAGGCCGAGGCCGGCCCGCGCGGTGCCCGGGCGGGCGGGTGCGGGCGGCTCCAGGGCCGGCGCCGTGGCGGGCGGATGCGCGATCAACACCGCGGACGTGCCGGCACTGCGCCACGGGTCGTGCTGCCCATCGGACCACCAGGGTGATTCCGGGCCGTACACACGGGGCGATTCGGTGCCATTCGGTGTATTCTGCGGCGCAGTTCCGGAAAGGTGCGGCACCCCAGCTCCTCCCCTCAACGCGATCCTTTCCAGCATCGCACGTGGAGTCCAGTCCAGGGCCGCTGGTTGCCGCGAACCATCTAGGCTGGGTCCGACCAACAGGAGGTGTGCCATCGACAGGACCGTGCTCGCTCGCGAGGCGCGCGAGTTCGCGGAGTCGTACGTTGTCGAGGATGCCGTGTTGGCCGCCGCCCGGGCCAGGGGCACGGAACTGGGGCTCACCCCCATCCTGCCCGGTGGCGGGGCGGCCCTGCGGGCACTGGCCGCCGCGGCGCACGCGAAGGCGGTCGTCGAGATCGGCACCGGGACCGGCGTGAGCGGCGTGTGGCTGCTGCGCGGGATGCGCCCCGACGGCGTGCTCACCACGATGGACGCTGAGGCCGAACACCAGCGGTACGCGCGCCAGGCCTTCCTGGAGGCCGGTTTCGCGTCCGGCCGGACCCGGCTGATCACCGGTCGGGCGCTGGACGTGCTGCCCCGGCTGGCCGACGCGGCGTACGACCTGGTGTTCGTGGACGGCGAGAAGAGCGAGTACCCGCAGTACGCGGACGAGGCGGCCCGGCTGCTGCGGCCCGGCGGCGTCCTGGCCCTGGACAACGCGCTGTGGGGCGGCCGGGTGCTGGATCCGGCGGCCCGGGACGTCGAGACGGTCGCGGTGCGCGAGACGGTGAAGTGGCTGCGGGAGTCCAACGAGTGGATCTCCGCCTTGCTGCCGGTGGGCGACGGGCTGCTGGTAGCCGTCAAGGCGCTGTAAATGCCCTTGATCTAACGCGAAGTGGCCCGCTGAGGGCGGCGCTGGCAAGCGAATGGCTCAGAGGCTAGGGCAGCGCCCTGCCTCTGAGCCATTCGCGCAGTCCAGCGTCGTTCTCAGCGGGTCGAAACGGCCTCGAGCCAGCGGAGCAGGGTGCGGACGCCCCAGCCGGTCGCGCCCTTGGACAGGTCCTTGTCGATCCCGTCCGACCACGCCACCGAGGACATGTCCAGGTGCGCCCACTGCGGCCGCAGCGCCCCGGTGAACTCCCGCAGGTACAGCGCCGCCATCACCGAGCCCCCACCGACCTCTGTGGAGTTCACCCAGTCCGCGACGTCGCTGACGAGTTCCTCCACATAGTCCCCGGGCAGTGGCAGCCGCCACATCCGCTCGCCGGCCTCCGCGCCGGCGACGGTCAGCGCCTCGGCGAGGTCGTCGCTGTCGGCGTACAGGGCGGCGGTGCGCTTGCCCAGGGCCACGTTCTGGGCCCCGGTCAGGGTGGCCAGGTCGACGAGGACGTCGGGCTTGAGCTTCTTCACCGCGTACGCGAGGGCGTCGGCGAGCACGACCCGGCCCTCGGCGTCGGTGTTCAGGATCTCGGAGGTGGCCCCGCCGTAGTGCCGGACGACGTCACCGGGCCGGAACGCGTCGCCGCTGACCGCGTTCTCGGCAAGGGGGGCCAGGACCGTCACCTTGACGGGGAGCTTGAGCTGGGCGGCGCCGAGCAGGGCGCCCACGACGGCCGCCGCGCCGCCCATGTCCTTGCGCATCAGGAGCATGGCCGCGGCCGGCTTGATCGAGATGCCGCCGGTGTCGAAGGTGATGCCCTTGCCCACCAGTACCACATGCTTCGTGGGGTTTTTGGGGGTGTATGTGAGTTCTACCAGCCGGGGGCCGCGCGACGAGCCGCCGCCGACGGCCAGGATGCCGCCGAAGCCCTCGTCGGCCAGCTCCTTGGGCTCGCGGATCCGGACCCCGACACCCGGGACCTTCGCCGCGGCCTTCTGGATCCGGCCGGCGAGCCAGGCCGGGCTCTTGTCCGCGCTGTTCTTGTTCACCCAGTCCCGGGCCAGGGTCGTCACGTCGGCGGTGACCAGCCCGGCGGTGACGGCCGCCTCGTCGATCGGGCCCACGAGGTGCACCCTGCGCAGCTTGGGGGCCTTGTCCGCCGCGAGGGGCACCTCCCGGAACCGGTAGGAGGCCAGTTTCAGCCCCTCGACGAGGGCCCGCAGCCGGTCCCCGTCGAGGTCAGCCGGCAGTTCGACCGTGACGGAGGTCTCCCGTGACGCCGACCTGGTCACAGCGGCACCAAACGCCCGCCAACCCGCCGGGGACCCGTCGCCGACCCCGATCAGGAACACCTTGTGGGGCTTCCGGAGCGGCCTGGGCAGGCTCGAGATCTCACCCGGCCCGCCCTGGTGCTCGGCGTCGGCGAGGAAAGCGGTCAGTTCGTCGTCGAACTCCCGTTCCCCGGACGAGTACACCGGCAGCGCGAGCGCTCCCGGCGCGCCGCGAGCGGCGGAGAGACGGATGTCGAGCTGCACAGGGCCTCCATCAACTTCGGTTCAACGTGTCAGGCAGGACCGACAAGGCACAGGGATCGGTCCTTGGGTGGTGCTCCCGGCTCGCCGGACGCCGGGGACCGGTGGGCCCCAGGCGCGGCGGCCCCGGCTCGCCACATGTGCGTGTGGCAGGCTCGGGGCCGATCAGCCAGAGATGGGGACTACCCCACCACGTCCCGCAGTGCCTCCCCGAGCGCCTTTGCCTCGTCCGGAGTCATCTCCACGACAAGCCGACCGCCACCCTCCAGCGGAACGCGCATCACGATGCCGCGCCCTTCCTTGGTGACCTCCAGCGGACCGTCACCGGTCCGCGGCTTCATGGCCGCCATGCTGTCTCCCCTCAATCAAGCCGCCTAGTACCGCACACGCGGCCGGCCCCGTACCCACTGGGCGTGCCGGCACACGTGCCAACCAATGATTTTCCCTGATAACTGCCCCTGATCCCAAACCGCCCCAGCGCAAATGTGACAGAAGTTTGGATTTTCGGGCGTCCAACTGTCACACTCTGCGGATGCAAGCGCGCTCGGCGCTCTTCGATCTGTACGGAGACCACCTCCGGCCACGCGGCGGCGCCGCCCCCGTGGCCGCTCTCGTGCGCCTCCTCGCGCCTCTCGGCATCGCCGCCCCCGCAGTCCGGACCGCAGTATCCCGGATGGTGCGCCAGGGTTGGCTGCAACCGGTCAAACTGCCCGAAGGGCCAGGTTACCGACTCACGCTCAAGGCGTCCCGCCGTTTGGACGAGGCCGCCGCCCGGATCTACCGGACCGAGCGGCTCGGCTGGGACGGCCGGTTCGACTTGATCATTGTCACTCTCCCGCTCGACCGGGCCGAACGCGGCCGGCTCGCGGCGGACCTCGCCTTCCTCGGGTACGGCGCGCTGGACCCCGGAACCTGGCTGTCCCCGCGCCCCGCGCCCGAGATCGACGCGCTGCTCACCGACGCCGGGATCCGGTACGAACGGTTCACCGCCGAGCACTTCGCGGGCGCGGGCGGCGCGGCGGCCCTCGTCCGGCGGGCGTGGGACCTGGAGGACCTGGGGCGCAAGTACGCGGAGTTCGTGTCCGCCCAGCAGCCCATCGTGCGGCTCGGCCCGGAGGCCCCCGACGAGGCTGCGTACGCGGCCCGGTTCCGGCTCGTGCACGCCTGGCGTACTTTTCTCTTCCAGGACCCGCAACTGCCCCCGGCCCTGCTCCCCGAGCGGTGGGCCGGTACGACAGCGGCGACGTTCTTCGACCGACACGCCGGACGACTGCGCCCGGCCGCCGACCGATTCGTGGACACGTGCCTTCAGGAGTTCTCATGACCGACCCGCTGCTCGTCGAGTATTCCGACGGCATCGCGACGCTGACCCTCAACCGGCCCGAGGCGTACAACTCGCTGAACGTGGCCCTCAAGGAGAAGCTGCGCCTCGTCCTCAACGACGTGGCCGGCGACCGCTCCGTGCGCGCCGTGCTGCTCACCGGCGCCGGCAAGGCGTTCTGCGCGGGCCAGGACCTGCGTGAACACCTCGCCACCCTGGAGAGCGGCACCGGGAACCCGCTGCAGACCGTGCACGACCACTACAACCCGATCGCCCAGCGGCTGGCCAGCCTGCCCAAGCCCGTCGTCGCGGCCGTGAACGGCTCCGCCGCCGGGGCCGGGCTGTCCCTGGCCCTGCTGGCCGACTTCCGGATCGGCGGGCCGAAGACCAGCATGCTGATGGCGTTCGCGAAGGTCGGCCTCGCCGCCGACTCGGGTTCCTCGTGGATCCTGCCCCGGATGGTCGGGCACGCCAAGGCCACCGAGCTGCTGATGCTCGCCGAGCCGGTGGACGCCGCCGAGGCGCTGCGCCTGGGCCTGCTGACCAAGCTCGTGGACGACGACGCGGACGTGCTGCCCGCCGCCCGGGAGCTCGCGCTGCGGCTGGCGCAGGGGCCGACGATCGCGTACGGCGCGATCAAGCGGCAGCTGTCCATCTCCGAGGCCAGCGTGCTGGCGGACTCGCTCGCCGTGGAGGCCGAGGCGCAGTCGATCTGCGGGCGGACCGAGGACCACCGGGCCTCGACCATGGCGTTCGTGGCCAAGGAGAAGCCGGTCTACCAGGGGCGGTAGCCCCGACCCCGACCACTCCCGGGCCGGCTCCCGGGCACCTTTACCGAGGCCGGCCCGTTCTCCCACCGAAATCCCAGGATTCGGGGTCTACCGTCGGGCCATGTCCACCAGGACCGACGTTTCCCGACTCCTCCGGCGCGCCACCTTCGGGCCCCGCGCCGCCGACGTCGACGCCGCCGAGCGGGTCGGCCTCGCCGCCACCCTGACGGCGTTGCTCGACCCGCCGGGTGTCGACCCGGGCGCGGCGCGTACCCCGGTGCCGGTCCTGGCCCCCGGTACCGAGAAGAAGGACAAGGACGCCGTCCGGCAGACCGTCGCCTGGTGGTTGGACCGGATGGCGGCCGCCGAGCACTCCGCCACCGAGAAGCTGGTCCTCTTCTGGCACGGGCACTGGGCGACCAGCGTCAAGAAGGTCGGCCCCGCCCTGATGCTCCGCCAGCACGGGACCCTGCGCGCGCACGCCCGGGGCGACTTCCGCGACCTCGCCCGGGCCATGGTCACCGACCCGGCGCTGCTCTACTGGCTCGACGGCCAGCAGAACACCCGCAAGGCCCCCAACGAGAACCTCGCCCGCGAACTCATGGAGCTGTTCACCCTCGGCGTCGGCCACTACACCGAGGACGACGTCCGAGCCGGGGCGCGGGCGCTGACCGGGTGGAAGATCGACAGGAACTCCGGGGACGTGTCGCTGAATCCCAACCAGCACGACACGTCCCCGGTCACCATCCTCGGCCGGACGGGCGCCTTCACCGCACAGTCCTATGTGGATCTGCTCGTCGACCAGCCCGCGTGCGGCCAGCACCTCGCCGAGCGGGTCGGAAAGTTCTACGGAGCGACCCCTTCTCCGGGTACGGACATCCGCGCGCTCCTGGCCTCCGCCTGGACCCACCTCGCCGACGACCACGTGAAGTCCCCGGTCGACTGGCTCGTCGGCGCCTGCCGGCAACTCGGCGTCCGGCCCGGCGCGCTGAAGGGCAACCCGCTCGCCGCCCTCGGCCAGGTGCCGCTCGCGCCGCCCAACGTCGGCGGCTGGCCGACCGGCGCGGCCTGGCTGACCACCTCGGCGGCCCAGGCCCGGCTCCAGGTCGCCGCCCAGGTGGCCGAGGCCGCGGACCTCGCCGCGCTCGACGGCGTACCCCCTGGTCAGCGGCCCGACTTCCTGGCCCGGACCCTGGTCGTGGACGCCTGGAGCGACCGGACCCGGGCGGCGCTCGCGGAGGTGGCCGGGAATCCGCGCCGCCTGGTGACGACCGCCCTGGCCAGCCCCGAATACGTGACGTCGTGACCGGGTCGGGGGTCGGCCACGGGTCGGCGATGACCGGGCTCACGGCGGGCGGATCGGCGGGCGGATCCGCGGGGCGACCGATCAGGCTGGCCGCGAACAGATCGGCGGCCAGGCCCGTGCGGCTGCCGGTCGGGCCGATCGCGGTGTGGGTGGCCACGTCGCGGGGTGCCGGCGGGACCGGCGGAGGGAGAGGTCCGGAATGGACACTGTGACGCGGCGACGGTTCCTGCTCGGCAGCGGGGTCGTGGCGGCCGGGGCCATCGCGGCCGGCGGGGCGGCCCTGAGCCTGCCCGAGCTGCTGTCCACGGCCACCCCGACCTGGCGCGGCGGCCGCACCCTCGTGGTCGTCACCCTGTACGGGGGCAACGACGGGCTGAACACCCTCGTCCCGTACGCCGACGACGCCTACCACGCGGCGCGCCCCGACCTCGCGTACCAGCCCGACCAGGTGCTCGCCCTCGACGGGGAACTCGGGCTCAACCCGGCGCTCAAGGGCTTCCGGAAACTGTGGGACGCCCGGCGGCTGGCCGTCGTCCGCGGGGTCGGCTACCCGCGCCCCAACCGCAGCCACTTCAGTTCCATGGACATCTGGCAGACCGGCTCCCCCGAGACCCCGGTCCGGACCGGCTGGCTGGGCCGGTGGCTCGACGTGACCGGCGGCGCCCCGGTCGACGCGATCTCCCTCGACCCGGTGCTGCCGCCGATGCTGGCAGGGGCCGGGGTGGCCGGGGGCTCCGTACCCCTCAAGGGTCTGAAATCGCCCCGGGACCTGCCCGTCGCCGCGCTCGCCCGACCCGCGCCCGGCGAGTCCCCGCTGCGCGCCCGGGCCGCCGCCTCCTACGCCGACCTGCTGTCCGTGAACGCGCTGGTCACGAAGGTGCAGGGCACCGAACCGGAGGACCCCGACGCGATCGGCGCCCAACTGGACCTCGTGGCCCGGTGCGTCGAGGCGAACATCCCCACCCGGGTGTACTCCGTCAGCCACGACGGCTTCGACACCCACGCCGTGGAACGCGGCCCCGCCGAGCGGCTCCTCGGCGAGCTGGACACGGCGGTGACGGCGTTCCTGGACCGGATGGCGAAGACGCCGGCCGGCGAGGGGGTCGTCGTGCTCGTGTACTCCGAGTTCGGCCGGCGGGTGAAAGGCAACGCCTCGGAGGGTACGGACCACGGGACGGCCGGGGTGGCGTTCGTGGCCGGGGCGCCGGTCAGGGGCGGGTTCTACGGCCGGCAGCCGAGCCTGACCGACCTCGACGGCGGGGACCTCCGGGTGACCACGGACTTCCGCGACGTGTACGCGACCCTGCTCGAAGGGGTGCTCGACACCGATCCGGGGCGGGTGCTGTCGGGCTGGGCCGGGCGCGTGCCGCTGCTGTGAGCCGGCTGGGGCGGGCGGCATCGCGCGCCGAGGGCCAGCTGCGTGTCCTCCGCGTGAGGCCGGGCACGCCGGGCACGCCGGGCAGGGCAGGGCCGGGCGGGGCCGGGCAGGGCAGGCCGGCTGGGCCGGGCAGGGCGGGCGGGGCGGGGCGGGCAGGGCAGGGCAGGGCCGGGCGGGGCCGGGCAGGGCAGGCCGGCTGGGCCGGGCAGGGCGGGCGGGGCGGGGCGGGCAGGGCAGGGCAGGGCGGGCAGGGCAGGGCAGGGCAGGGCAGGGCAGGCGGCTGGGCCGGGCGGCCGATCCTTTGGCGCGCCGGACGGCCGTCGGTGAGGCCTCCGGATCGGGCGCGGCGCTGACGAGGTGACCGCGCCCCCGTCGCCCCCGGGTCAGGCCCGGTGCTGGCTCATCGCTCCCGGCGTGGACGGGCCCGGCTTCGGCGTCGACGGACCGGAGGGCGGGTCGTCGGGGCCGCACGCGGCGATGACGAAGAGGACCAGGGCGGCGAGGGGAAGTACCACGAGGCGACGCATCCTCGCAGGGTAACCAGGGACCCGGCCCCCGGGAAGTAGGGAAATCCCCATGGCCGCCCCTCGGCCCCCGACGGCACCACGCGGCGGAACAGGCCGCACCTACCCGATCGCTCCGCGCGACCATACGGGTCAGCCCAGGCAGGATGACCATGTCACCCCTCGCAGCGGCCCGGACCAGGCAGGCCACCCCCGACCCGGCGGGGCATCCGTCGGACCGGACCAGTCATCCCCGACCCGGACAGGTCAGCCCTGGGACGTGCCCGGCCTGGGCAGGTCAACCCGGAAGGGTCTGGGCCGGGTCGGTCAGCCCGGGAGGGTCTGAGCCGGGCAGGTCACCCCCGGGACGTGCCCGACCCGGGCAGGTCCCGGGAGGGTCTGGGCCGGGCAGGTCAGCCCGGAAGGACCCGGGCCGGGTGGGTCAACCCCGGAACGTGCCCGACCCGGGCAGGTCAACCCGGAAGAGTCTGAGCCGGGTCGGTCAGCCCGGAAGGACCCGGGCCGGGTGGGTCAGACGTTGACCGGGTAGGTCAGGGCGAGTTCGTCGCCCGGCACGCCCCGGATCCCCCAGTGGTTCTGCGGCGTCTCGAAGATGGTGATCTCCACGTCGTCCGGCGCCAGCCCGCACCGCTCCCCGAGCCGCTCGAACAGCAGCCTGATCAGCGTCTTCTTGGCCTCGACCGTCCGACCCTCGAACATCGACACCTCGATGATGGTGTACCGGTCGGTGCGCGGCTCCGGGTACACGAAGTCCTCGGCGGCCAACGGGATGAACCGCTGGAACTTCTTCGACTCCGGCATCGACAGGCCGTCGACGATGCACGAGTGCACGGTGTCGGACAGCTCCGCGCGGGCGGACGCCAGGTGGGTGTCCCGGGCGTAGATCTTGACCTGCGGCACGGCTACTCCTCCTCGGGGTCGAGGTTGACCTCGACGCCTGACACGTAGGCGGCCATGGCGAGCTCGTCGTCGGACGGCGACACGAAGACCGGCAGCTCCGCGGGGCCGAGCTCGCGGAGGAACGCCCAGAACTGCTCGACGGCCTCCGCCGGGGTCTCCGCCTCGATCGGCAGGTCGACACTCACCAACCAGGAACGCATGCCCCCACTCTAGGCCTGCCCGAAATCCAGTCGATCAAGTCCCGACCGAACAGGGCCCCGCACACCCGCCCGGGCCGCCTTCCCGAACCGGGCACGGACGAAGCCCCGGCCACCCACCCGGACGGCCCGGCCGCCGTCGCGGACCGGGCACGGACGCCGTCGCGGACCAGGCACGGCCCGATCCACCACCAGCGCGACCACCCGGCAGACGCCGCCCGGCACTCCACGGGCAGGCCTCGATCTGGCCGGTCACGTCGACTTACGGCCGCGCCCGAAGCACCACTCCCGCCCGATCCGGCCGCCCGGCCGGCAGCCCGCCAGCCCGCCAGCCCCGATGGTCCGCCTCGACCCAGGCGCTGACAGCCCGCCAGAGCGGCCCGCCTCAGCCCGGGCGCTGACAGCCCGCCAGGTGGTCGTTCGTCATCCCGGTGGCCTGCATCAGCGCATACGCCGTCGTGGGCCCGAAGAACTTGAACCCGACCTTCTTCAGCGCCTTCGCCATCGCCGTCGACTCCGGCGTGATCGCCGGGACATCCGCCCCGGTCGCGGGCCGGGCCCGGGGCGGGTCCACCGCGAAGCTCCACAGCAGCGCTGACAGCCCGTCGGGCAGCTCCAGAGCCGCGCGGGCGTTGTTGACCGCCGCCTCGATCTTCGCCCGGTTGCGGACGATGCCGGTGTCGGCCATCAGCCGGTCGACGTCCTCGGGGGTGAACTCGGCGACCTTCTCCAGCGAGAAGTCGACGAACGCGGCCCGGAAGGCGGGGCGCTTGCGCAGGATCGTGATCCAGGACAGGCCCGACTGGAAGGCTTCGAGGGTCAGTCGCTCGTACATCTGCTCGTCGCCCCGGATGACCTGGCCCCACTCGGTGTCGTGGTAGTCCAGGTATTCGGGTGCCGAGTAGGCCCAGTGGCACCGGGCGTGACCGTCGTCGCCGACAACCAGAGAAGTCATGCCCCGACCGTAGAGGACGGGTCTGACATTCCCGGGCAACCGCCCCGCCGGGGCTCAGCGCCGGAGCTACGCGTCGGTCTTCGGGGTCCCGACCGGCCCGGAGGCGTCGGACGCCTCCTCGGCGGGAGAGTCCGGGGCGACCTCCCCGGCGGTACCCGTCGGCTCCTGGTTGTCCGCCGAAGGCGAGAGCGCAGCCGATTCCGGGGCCTCCTCGACGGGAGGGGCCTCCTCGACGGGAGGGGCCACCGCGACCGCCCCGCCGCCCGCGGAAACCGAGGACTGCCGCCGCGCGTCCCGCAGGGCGTCGGCATCCCCCTGCCGCCCGGCCCGCAGCGCCGACACCTCCGACTCCAGGACGCTGATCAGCTCCTGCTTGTAGCCGACGTCGTAGCTGAGCCGCTCGATGGCCGCGTCGACCTGGTCGGGCCGGTACCCCCGCAGGCCAGTGTCGAAGCGCAGCTGGGACAGGTCGGGCTCGGCGAGCGGCCGGTCGCCGGGCAGCGGCACGGCGCGGCCGTCGGGGTCCACGTCCGCGAGGCCCGGGTCTGAGCCGGTCATCAGGGCGGCGACCCCGAAGACGATGCCACCGGCGACGAGCGCCACCACGAGAAGGAGCAGAAGCTGGCTCATACGGCTGATGCTAGAGGAACCCGGGCCCCGAACACAGCACTCACAACAGCGCCAGCGCCGCGTCCAGGTCGCCGACGACCGTGATGGCCTTCAGCGCCTCGCCCCGGACCATGTTCGCGGCGACGGTGCGGTCGAGCCAGGCGAGCAGGCCGTCGTAGAAGCCGCCGGCGTTGACCAGGATGATCGGTTTGGGGTGCAGGCCCAGGCCGGCGGTGGTCCAGACCTCGAAGAGCTCGTCGAGGGTACCGAGGCCGCCGGGCAGGACCAGGAAGGCGTCCGAGCGGTCGATCATCTCGGTCTTGCGGTCGGCCATCGTCTCGGTGACCACCAGCTCGTCGGCGTCGACGTCGGAGACCTCCAGGCTCTGGAGCTGGCGCGGGATGATGCCGACGGTGTGCCCGCCGGCCGCGCGCGCCCCGGTGGCGACGGCGCCCATCATGCCGACCCGGCCGCCGCCGGAGACGAGGACGTGTCCGGCGCGGGCGAGCGCGGCCCCGGTCTCCGTGGCCAAGGAGAGGAACTCGGCAGAAAGGGTCGTCGAGGACGCGCAGAACACGCAGATCGCGGCCATCCGGCTACCCTCCCGCGGCGAGGATGTGCCGCACGGCGTCGCCCACGTCGTCGGTGAGGTGGATGAGGTCCAGGTCAGCGGGGCTGATCTTGCCGTCGCCAAGCATCGAGGAGCGCAGCCAGTCGAGGAGGCCGGACCAGTAGTCGACGCCCATCAGGACGACCGGGAACTCGGTGACCTTGTGCGTCTGGACCAGGGTCAGGGACTCGAAGAGTTCGTCGAGGGTGCCGAAGCCGCCGGGCAGGACGACGAACGCCTGCGCGTACTTCAGGAACATCACCTTGCGGGCGAAGAAGTACCGGAAGTCGATCCCGATGTCGCACCACTCGTTGAGCCCCTGCTCGAAGGGCAGTTCGATGCCGAGCCCGACGGACAGCCCGCCGGCCTCGGAGCAGCCCTTGTTGGCCGCCTCCATGACGCCGGGGCCGCCGCCGGTGACGACCGCGTACCCGGCGCGGGCCAGCGCCGCGCCCAGTTCCTCGGCCATCACGCACTCGGGGCTGTCGGGCTTGCTGCGCGCGGAGCCGAACACGCTGACGGCCGGGGGCAGGTCGGAGAGGGTGTCGAAGCCCTCGACGAACTCGGCCTGGATCCGCAGTGCCCGCCACGCGTCGCCGACCCGCCAGTCCTGCCGGCCCCGGGAGTCGAGGAGGCGCTGGTCGGCGGTGACGACCTGGTCGGCCGCGGCGCGGCGCAGAGTGACCGGGCCCCGGTGGCGTTCGGGGCCTTTGTGTGAGTTTGTCATTTTTCCTTACCCAGCCAGTTCCGGAGCAGAGCGGCGCCGTCGATGATCTTCGGGATCTCGACGTTCTCGTCGCGCTTGTGCGCGAGGTTCGGGTCGCCCGGGCCGAAGTTCACGGCGGGCACCCCGAGCGTCGCGAACCGGGCCACGTCCGTCCAGCCGAGCTTGGCCCGGGGCTGCTGGCCCACCAGGGCGATGAAGTCGGCCACGGCCGGCGTGGTCAGCCCGGGCAGCGCGCCCGGCGCGGAGTCGGTCAGTTCGATCTCGAAGCCGTCGAACACCTCGTGCAGGTGGGCGAGCGCGCCCCGCTCGTCGCGGTCGGGCGCGAACCGGAAGTTGACCGTGACCACGCACTCGTCGGGTACGACGTTGCCGGCCACCCCGCCGGAGATCAGGACCGCGTTCAGCCCCTCCCGGTACTCGCAGCCGTCGAGCACGACCGACCGGGCCTCGTACGCCTCCAGGCGGCGGAGCACCTCGCCCATCCCGTGGATCGCGTTGACGCCGAGCCAGGACCGGGCGGAGTGCGCGCGCCGCCCCTTCGTGCTGACCCTGACCCGCATGGTGCCCTGGCAACCGGCCTCGACCAGCCCGTACGTCGGCTCCAGCAGGACCGCGAAGTCCGCCGCCAGCCACTCGGGGCGCTCCCGGGCGATCACGTTGAGCCCGTTGCGCTCGGCCTCGATCTCCTCGCAGTCGTAGAAGAAGTACGTCACGTCGTGGATCGGGGCGGTCAGCGTGGCGGCGAGGTGCAGGGCGATGGCGGTGCCGGACTTCATGTCGGACGTGCCGCAGCCCCACATCAGGTCGCCGTCGAGCCGGGACGGGAAGTTGTCGGCGTGCGGGACGGTGTCCAGGTGCCCGGCGAGCACGACACGGGTGTCGCGGCCGAGTTCGGTGCGTGCCATCACCGTGTTACCCAGTCTGCTGACCGTGAGGTGCGGTTTTTTCAGCGCCGCCTCCACCTGGTCCGCAATTTCTCTCTCGTCGCCGGAGACGGACGGGATATCGACGAGGGCGCGGGTCAACGCCACCGGGTCTGCGAGCAGGTCATCGGTCAGCACCCCCGTAGACTAGCCCGTCGTGAGCAGCGAATTCCTGAATGAGACCGCGTGGGGCGTCGGCCTCGCCACCGTCACCGCCGAGGGCCAGGTCCTGGAGGTGTGGTTCCCGAAGCTCGGGTTCGGCACCCCCGAGGACGTCACTCTGCCGGAGAGCGACCGGCCGTTGGGCATGCGCCGGGTCCGGGTCACCGCGACCGCGAGCCTGGCCGAACCGCCGAAGGACACCGCCGACGCGTACCTGCGGCTGCACCTGCTCTCCCACCGGCTGATCACCCCGCACCAGGCGAACCTGGAGGGGATCTTCGGCATCCTGCCCAACATCGCCTGGACGTCGGCGGGCCCGGTGCTGCCGGAGAAGGTCGACGAGCTGCGCCTGACCGTGCCGCACCTGACCGTGTTCTCGGTCGACAAGTTCCCGCGGATGGTGGACTACGTCGTGCCGTCCGGGGTGCGGATCGGCGACGCGGACCGGGTGCGGCTGGGCGCGCACCTGGCGCCCGGTACCACGGTGATGCACGAGGGTTTCGTGAACTTCAACGCCGGCACCCTGGGCACCTCGATGGTCGAGGGCCGGATCGTGATGGGCGTCGTGGTCGGCGACGGCTCCGACATCGGCGCGGGCGCCTCGATCATGGGCACCCTGTCCGGGGGCGGCAAGCAGGTCATCTCGATCGGCCAGCGCTGCCTGGTCGGCGCCAACGGCGGGATCGGCATCTCGCTGGGCGACGACTGCGTCGTGGAGGCCGGGCTCTACGTCACGGCCGGCACGAAGGTGACGCTGCCCGACGGCAGGACCGTCAAGGCCCTGGAGCTGTCCGGCTCGTCCGGCATCCTCTACATCCGCAACTCGGTCACCGGGGCGGTCGAGGCCCGGCCGCGCACCGGCGGCGGGATCACGTTGAACGAGGCGCTGCACGCGCACAACTGACGGCGGGCGGGCCGTCCCCCGGGGCGGCCCGAACCCTTTTTATGGGTACGGGAACCCGCGCGCCGCCTAGTCGCTCGACCCGCTGTTCCCGCTCGGGAAGAACGGCCGCAGCACCCCGGCCAGCGCCTCGATGTTGCGGGTCTGCATCAGGAGCGTCCCCGGCCCGGTGAACGTCGCCACCAGCCCCTCCCCCGAGGTCAGCGACCGGAACACGCTCTTGGTGGCCTTGTTGATCGTGTATGTCATCCCCGCGTGCCACGCCACCAGGTGCCCGGTGTCCACGACGTAGCGCTCCCCCTGGGCGAGCACCCGGCGGTGCAGGGCCCCGAACGCGGTCACCAGCAGCACCCCCGTGCCGCCGACCTGGAGCACGAACGCGCTGTCGCTGCCGAAGAAGCTGCGCGCGCCGCCCCAGCCCGTCTCCACGCCCAGCGCGGGCTCGGCGGCCAGGTAGCAGGACGCGGCCACGTTGTACGTGTCGCCCGCGACGTGCAGGGGCACCACGTCCCCGGGGGTGGCCGGCGCGAGGGTCAGTTCCCCGGGCCCGCCCCGCGCCGTGTACGTGGACACGAACGCGCTGCGCCCGCCCACCCCGCGCTTGACGGCCCCCCAGAGCCCGCCCTCCATCTTGGACGTCAGCTCCACGTTCCCGGACATGCTGACCATCGCGCCCGACTCGGTCTTCACCGACTGTTCGGGGCCGAGGACGAGCGTGGCCAGGGCGAACGCGGGCCGGTAGTCGATCCGGTAGCTGAACGTCCCGGCCTGGCCGGCGTCGGGCAGTACGTGCAGTTCGGTCATACCGCCCAGGGTAGTGCGGGGCGGCACACGAGGTGGGTGCTTCAGGACAGGCGGGTGGCGACGGCCGCGAACTGGGCGTCGGTGCCGGTCAGCGCGACCCGGACGTGCTTGTCGCCCGTCGGGCCGTACGTCGAGCCGGCGGCCACCAGGATGCCGTGGCCGGCGAACCAGTCCAGAGTGGACCAGCAGTCCTCGTCGCGGGTCGCCCAGAGGTACAGCCCCGCCTCGGAGTGGTCGATCCGGAACCCGGCCCGCTCCAGCGCCGGCTTGAGAACCGCGCGGCGGGCGGCGTACAGGTCGCGCTGGGCGGTCACGTGCGCGTCGTCGCCCAGGGCCGCGACCATGGCCGCCTGGACCGGGGCCGGCACGATCATGCCCGCGTGCTTGCGGACCGCGAGGAGCTCCCGGACGATCGCGGGGTCGCCGGCGACGAAGCCGGCCCGGTACCCGGCGAGGTTGGAACGCTTGGACAGCGAGTGCACGGCGAGCACGCCCGTGTAGTCCCCGTCGCAGACGGACAGGATCGACCGGGGCTGGGTCTCCCAGCCGAGTTCGAGGTAGCACTCGTCGCTGACCACCACGGCCCCGCGCTCGCGGGCCCAGGTCACGACCTTGCGCAGGTGCGCCTCGGGCAGCACCCGGCCGGTCGGGTTCGACGGGGAGTTGAGCCAGACCAGCCGCACCCGCTCGGGACCGGCGGCGGTCAGCGAGTCGGCGCGCAACAGCTTCGCGCCGGCCAGCTTCACCCCGATCTCGTAGGTCGGGTAGGCCAGCTCCGGGATCATCACCGTGTCGCCCGCGCCCAGCCCGAGCAGCGTCGGCAGCCAGGCGACCAGCTCCTTCGAACCGATCGTGGGCAGCACGTCGAAGCCCTCAGGGGACTCGCAGCGCCGCCCGACCCAGTCGGTCAGGGCCGCGCGGAGGGCCGGCGAGCCGGTGGTCACCGGGTAGCCGGGCGCGTCGGAGGCGTCGGCCAGGGCCTGACGGATGACGTCGGGCACCGGGTCGACGGGGGTGCCGATCGACAGGTCGACCAGCCCGCCCGGGTGCGCCCGAGCCTTCTCCTGGTACGGGATCAGAACGTCCCAGGGAAACTCGGGCAGCCCCTGCGAGACGGTCAGTGTCCCTCACCCATCGGCGGGAGCGACACGATGAAGGCCGCGTCCTTGTCGATCTTGCCGACCTTGGAGGCACCGCCCGGGGAGCCCAGGTCCTCGAAGAACTCGTAGTTCGCCGGGGTGTACGTGGTCTTCCACTGGTCGGGGACGTCGTCCTCGTAGAAGATGGCCTCGACGGGGCAGACCGGCTCGCACGCACCGCAGTCGACGCACTCGTCGGGGTGGATGTAGAGCATCCGGCCACCCTCGTAGATGCAGTCCACGGGGCATTCCTCAATGCACGCCTTGTCCAGCACGTCCACACACGGTTCGGCAATGATGTACGTCACGGTCGTCCTCTCCGCACTGAATCCACGGCTTTACCCGCCGACGAGTAAGCCTAAGGTGTCCCCGGCGGGCAATCCACCGGGAGGGGCACCGTGCTTTCGAAAGACGATGTTGGGCGGAGGGTCGTGATTCGCCGCAGGTTGCCAGGGACGCAGTTTACTGATGTCCTCGGCGAGCTCCGGGAGGTCCGTGACAAACATCTCGTCATCTGGACGGATGGCGGGCTGCTCGTGGTGGAAAAGACGGAGATCGCCGCTTCCAAGGTAGTACCTCCGCGCCCCGTGAAGTACTCCGAGATTGCCGCCCTGGAGCGCGCCGCGGCGGGTGGCTGGCCCGCGCCGGAGACCGGCCGGCTGGGCGACTGGCTGCTGCGGGCCGGCGCCGGGTGGACGAACCGGGCGAACAGCGCGCTGGCCGTGGGGGATCCCGGGGGCACCCTGGAGGAGGCCGTCGAACGGGTGCGGGAGTGGTACGTGGCGCGCGGGCTGACGCCCCGGTTCGCGGTGCCGTTGCCGTTGGGCCGGCGGACGGACGGGCTGCTGGAGCGGCTGGGGTGGGTGGCGTACATGCCGACCCTGGTGATGGTTCGTGATCTTTCGGACTCCACGCCCCCGGACGCCGGACCGGACATCCGGCTGGACACCGCCCCGGCCCCAGACTGGCTCGCCATGATGGCCGGGCACAAGGGCGCGCTCCCCGAGGTCGCCGCCCCGATCCTGACAGGCCCGGAGCTGGTCGTCTTCGCCTCCCTGGTCCTCGACGGCGAGCTGGCCGCGATCGGCCGGGGCGCGGTCACCGACGGCTGGCTGGGGCTGTCCCTGATCCAGGTCCGGCCGGAGCACCGCCGCCGGGGTCACGCGGCCCGCCTGGTGGCGGCCCTGTCCGACTGGGGCCGCGGCGTCGGCGCGACCAGGGCGTACCTCCAGGTGGAGGAGGGCAACGACCCTGCGGTGGCGCTGTACGGACGTCTGGGCTTCGAAGTCCATCATAATTACATACACCGCAAAATGGACTCCTGAGATAATATCGGGCGATGTTCAACGTACTGTTGACCCTCGTCCTCGCAGCCGGGCGGATCGCCAGCCCCGTGGAGCAGTACCCCGTCGACGGTGTCGACATCGCGAGCTGGCAACACCCCTGGGGCGCGGCGATCGACTGGCCCCGGGTGCGCGAGGCGGGCGTGGACTTCGCCACCGTGAAGGCCACCGAGGGCTCACCGGTCGACGGCACCGCGTACGTGAACCCGTGGTTCCGGCCCGACTTCGACGGGGCGCGGGCGGCCGGCCTGCCCGTCGCGCCGTACCACTTCTACCTGGGCCGCACCGCCGGCACCGGTACCGCCCAGGCGGCCTTCTTCGTCAGCGAACTCCGCGACGCCGGCTACTCCGGCCACGGCCCCCTGGAACTGCCGCCGATCCTCGACCTCGAATGGGACTGGAAGGCGCGGAGCTGCCCCGCGTACGCGACGGTCGACGACGCGCTGGACTGGCTGCGGGCGGTCGGGGAGGCGTTCGGCCGCCCGCCGATCGTGTACACGAACCGGTACTTCGTCACCGACTGCCTGGCGGGCGCGACGGCGCTCGGCGGGTACCCGCTCCAGGTGGCCCAGTACCGCAACACCGAGCCCACGGAACTGCCCGACGGCTGGTCGGACTGGCTGTTATGGCAGTGGACGGCCCGCGACGAGGTGCCGGGCATCCCGGCGGACCGGGTCACCCGGAGCGTCTTCAAGGGCGGCCAGGCCGAGCTGGACGCGCTGGCGAACCTGGAGCCAGGGGGCTAGCGCACCCGGTTCCGCTTGGCGTTCAACGACTCCTCGTGCCGCTTCCAGGCCCGGGTCTTCCAGTCCCGCCCGACGGCGATCACGCCCAGGATCCCGAGCCCGGCCCCGAGCCCGGCGAGCGCCAGGTACAGCACGAGCTGGCCGAGGACCATCCCGAACCCGCCGTCGAACACCGGCTTGCCGCTGAACAGCGGGCCGAGGACGACCGAGAGCACGGCGGCCGTCAGGCCCGCGGCGAGCAGGTCGGCGGCAACCCGGTCCAGCGGGTAGCGGAGCGCCCACCAGGCGGCCGCCGCGACGCACAGCACCGAGATCGCCCCGAACGTGATCATGCCGATCCGGGTCTGTTCGGTGTCCTTCGCGATGTCGGCCTTCCACACGATCAGCCGGGCCACCGCGTTGATGACGAAAAGCGCGGCGGCGAGCGCGGCCACCGGCATCCATCGTTGTCTCATCGGGAATTCATACCGCATCCACCGGGTACCGCTCAACCGGTCGGCGGGGCACCGGGGGCACCATGACCTTGTACGCGCCATATGCGGCGGCCGCCGAGCCCGCCAGCAGGTAGACCAGCCCCGTCCACTCCCCGGTGATGACGTGGTCGCCCTCGCGCGGGGTCGTCGACCAGTACACGGCGGTCAGCAGCCACAGGACCGGCGGGACCACGGAGAGGCGCCGCCGACCGGTCAGGCGGAACGTCAGGGTGGCCAGGAACGGGGTGATCAGCAGGGCCCCGACCGCGGCGACCGGGAGCTGGACCCCGAGCACCCGGAACGGGGTCCAGAACGCCTCGACGGTCGCGGAGAACACGGCCAGCCAGGAGGCCAGCACCACGATCGCCCCGTCGTGCAGGGGGTGCCACCAGCGGGGCGCGGCAGGGTCGGCGGGTACCACCCACGGCACGTCGAAAGACCCGGGCTGGCCGTAGCCGTCGACCGCGGCGGGCTGGCCGGACGCTTCGCCGGCCTGGCCCGCGTCCCCGGGCCGCTCGAAGGAAGTCACCCGGACAGGGTAACGCCCGCGAACAGGTCGTTCTCCCAGCCGTAGGGCCCCACGCCGGGCCCCTTCTCCCCCACCGGGAGGGTGTAGTACTCCACGCCCATCATGTCGGGCCCGGACCCTGCGGCCAGCGAGAACATCCACGAGGTGGGCGGGACCTGGGTGGCGTGCGCGCGCAGGGCGGTCATCTTCTCGTCCGCGTACCCCGTCGCGTCGATCCGGGCCGCGATCTGCTCGTCCGGCGTACCGAAGGGCAGGTCGTCGACGTTCTCCACGCCCGCGAACGGGTTGTCCGAGGAGGCGGAGAACTCGGCGATGCCGGCCTCCATGACGCTGCGGGGGACGGCCGTCCAGTACACCTTCACGGGGGCCGCGTCGCCGGCGAGCTCGACGGCCCGCATCGTCACCCGGTGTGCCTGGATGTGGTCGGGGTGCCCGTAGAAGCCGATCTCGTCGTAGGTGACGACGACCTGCGGCCGGACCTCCTCGAACACCTTCACCAGGTGGGCGGCCGCCTCGTCGAGGTCCGCGCCCCAGAACGCGCGCGGGTGGCCGTTCGCGGGGGTGTCCATCATTCCGGAGTCGCGGTAGCGGCCCGCGCCGCCCAGGAACCGGACGTCCGACACGCCGAGCGCCCTGCAGGCCCCGGTCAGCTCGGAGACCCGGAAACCGCCCAGCTGGTCTGCTTCGGCAGCGGCGAGCCCGGCCAGTTCGGGCACGTGGATCTCGCCTTCCTCACCCAACGTACACGTCACCAGCGTCACGTTCGCGCCCTCTGCGGCGTATCGGGCCATGGTGGCTCCGGTGCCGATGGTCTCGTCGTCGGGATGAGCGTGCACGAATACGATGCTGCGGGAGGTCACTCGGCTACTTTAGACCGTATGGTGGACTTTCCCGAGCTCGCCGCACGGACCCACGGGTTCAGCAGCGGCACGCCGCGCGCCGTCACCGTTTCCCCCGACGGCTCCCGGGTCGTCTTCCTGAGATCGACCGGCGCCACTGATCCGTACGACCAACTCTGGATCATGGATCTACCTGCGGGTACGGAGCGCCGGATCGGCCCGCGGGTCACCGAGGACACCCCGACCCCCGCCGAGGCGGCCCTGCGCGACCGGCTCCGGCTGTCCGCGAAGGGCATCGGGGGGTACTCGACGGACGCCGACACCCGGCACGCGGTGTACGCGCTCTCGGGCCGGCTGTTCCGCGCGGACCTGACCACCGGCGAGGTCGTCCGGCTGGCCACGGCGGGCCCGGTCACCGATCCCCGGCTGGACCCGACGGGCCGCCGGATCGCGTACGTCACGGACGGTCAGCTCCGGGTTCTGCACCCGGACGGCACGGACGTGCTGCTCGCCGGGGAGGAGCGGGTGACCTGGGGGCTCGCGGAGTTCGCGGCCGCCGAGGAGTTCGGCCGGTCCCGGGGCTACTGGTGGGCCCCGGACGGCGAGCGGCTGCTCGTGGCCCGGGTGGACGAGAGCCGGCTGCCCCGCTGGCTGCTGTCGGACCCGTCCGACCCGACCGCCGAGCCCCGGGTGAAGCACCACCCCGTGCCGGGCGGCGACAACGCACAGGTCTCGCTGCACGTCCTCGACCTCGACGGCGGCTGGGTGGACGTGCACTGGGACCGGGTGGCGTACCCGTACCTGGTGGCCGCCGAGTGGGGTGCCGCCGGCCCGCTGGTGACGGTGCTCCGCCGGCTCCAGCAGCACGGCCTGGCCCTGACGATCGATCCCCGGACTGGCGAGACCCAGGTGCACGCGGAGCTGTCCGACCCGCACTGGGTCGAGCCGGTGCCCGGTACGCCGGCCCGGCTGCCCGACGGCCGGGTGCTGCTGTCCGGCGAGCTGGTCCGCGACGGGCTGGACGCGCGCTGCCTGTTCGCGGACGGCGCGCTGCTCACCCCGCCCGCGTTGTACCCGCGCCGGATCTGCGGCCTGCTCGACGACGGGCTGCTGGTGGCCGCGAGCGAGGGCGACCCCGGCGAACAGCACCTCTACCTGGTGAGCCTCGCCCCGAGTACGGCCCCGCGCCGGTTGACGTCCGCGCCCGGCTGGCACACGGGCTTCGCGGCCGGCTCGACGTACGTGCGGGTGTCCACCTCCCTCGACCACCCGCGCTCGGAGTGGACGGTGGTCACCCCGACCGGGGAGCACGGGATCGAGAACCTGGCCGCCGAGTACCCGTATGCGGCCCGTCCCGCGCTCGCCCGGGTCACCGACCGGGAGATCCCGACGTCGGTGCTCTACCCGACCGCGCACGTCACCGGCCAGCGCCGCCTCCCGGTGCTGGTCAACAGCTACGGCGGCCCGTCGGGGCAGATGGTGCGCTCGGCGCGGGGCTTCTGGCAGGAGCGCCAGTGGTGGGCGGAGCAGGGGTTCGCGGTGGTGACGATCGACGGGCGGGGCACCCCGGGCTGCTCCCCGCAGTACGAGAAGATCATCCACCACCGGTTGGCCGACATCGCGCTCGCCGACCAGTGCGACGCCCTCGCCGCGCTCGCCGCCAAGCACCCCGACCTGGACCTGGACCGGGTCGCGATCCGGGGCTGGTCCTTCGGCGGTTGGCTGGCCGCCGCCGCCGTGCTGCGCCGGCCCGAGGTGTTCCACGCCGCGATCGCCGGCGCCCCGGTCACGGACTGGCTGCTCACGGACACGGCGTTCACGGAGCGCTACCTGGGCCTGCCGGAGGAACAGCCCGAGGTCTACGCCCGGCACAGCCTCCTCGACGAGGCCGAATCCCTGACCCGCCCGCTGCTGCTGATCCACGGCCTGGCCGACGACAACGTGCACGTGGCGCACACGCTCCAGTTCTCGGCGGCGCTGACCGCCGCGGGCCGGCCGCACTCGGTGATCCCGCTGGTGGGGGCCACCCACATGGGCCTGGGCACCCTCCCGCTGGAACTCGACTTCCTCAGAAGGGCGCTCAACCTCTGACGGGTACCGCTCGGCGGGGCCGCGTGGGCCGGGACCCGGCGGGGCTGCGCGCACCGGCACCCGGCGGCTAGATTCGGCCGGTGCAGACTCCTGAGATCACCGCGTCCGCAGCGGGTACCTGGACCCTCGGCGACCTCCCCGTCCACCGGCTCGGCTTCGGCGGCATGCGCCTGACCGGCAGCGCGGCGTTCGACCTGGGCACGCCCAGCGACCGCGACCGGTCGATCCGGGTGCTCCGCCGGGCCGTCGAGCTGGGCGTGAACCACATCGACACGGCGGCGTTCTACTTCTCGCCGACCCGGTCCGCCAACGAGCTGATCAACCGGGCCCTCGCCCCGTACGCCGACGACCTGGTCATCGCCACGAAGGTCGGGCCGATGCGCGACGCGGCCGGCGGGTGGCTGGACCTGGCCCGGCCCGACCAGCTGCGCGGGCAGGTCGAGGAGAACCTGCGTCAGCTCGGCCGGGATCATCTGGACCTGGTCAACCTGCGGGTGCACGGCCTCGACTCGATCAGCGAGCACTTCGGCGCGATGGCCGAGTTGCGCGACGCCGGCCTGGTCCGGCACCTGGGGCTGTCCAACGTCCGGGCCGAGCACGTCGCGCAGGCGCGGGCCATCGCCCCGGTCGTGTGCGTGCAGAACAGGTACGGCCACGACAAGCGCAACGGGGACGTCGTGCTGCGCGCCTGCGAGGAGCAGGGCATCGCGTTCGTGCCGTTCTTCGCGGTCACCGGCGACGGGCGCGAGGCCGGCGGTGTGCTGCCCGACGACCGGATCGACACGGTCGCCCGGGACCGCAGGGTGACCGCCGCGCAGGTCCGGATCGCCTGGACCCTCAGCCGGGGCCCGCACATGCTGGCCATTCCCGGCACCGGCAACCCCGACCACCTGGACGAGAACGTGGCCGCCGGGGCGCTCCGCCTGACCGCCGAGGAGCTGGCCTTCCTCGAATAGACCCCTCTTCCGGGTACGGCGGGCGCCAGATCCGGCTGAACGCCTCGGCCGGGCTAGACGTCGTTGTGGGGCACCCCGAGTTCGGCGTGCAGCGCCGCGCTCTCCGCCGCAGGTGCCGGGTCCCCGGTGGCCTCGCCGAGTACCGCGAGGCTCCGGGCCAGCGCGATCCGGTACCCGTAGGCCCGGCTGTCCCGGGCGGCGCGCGCGGCCTGCTCGGCAGCCGCCGCCCGGTCGCCGGTGGCCAGCAGCACCCGGGCCAGGACGGCGCGGGCCCTGGCCTCGCTGACGGGGAGCTTGCCGCACAGCCGGACCGCCTCGTACGCGTGGGCCAGCGCCCGCTCCGGCTCGCCGCACTCGGCGTGCAGTACGGCGAGGACCGACCGGGCCTCGGACTCGATGGCCGCCGCAGGCAGGCGCTCGCACAGTTCCAGCGCGGCCTCCGCGAACCGGCGCGCCTCCTCGGGCCGGCCGAGCCTGCGGTGCGCGCAGCTCAACCGGGGCAGCACCTGCAGTTCGGCGGACACGTGCTCCATCGCTCGCGCGGCCTCGACGACCCCCTCGAAGTGCGCCAGCGCCTCCGCGTCGCGGCCCAGGTCGAGAAGGATGCTGCCGAGGTTCGTGACGTTCAGGGCGGCCATGTTCGGCCGCAGCTCCTCGAGCGTCGCGATGCCCTCGGTCATCAGGGCCTCCGCCTCGGGGTACCTGCCCAGGTAGCGGTACAGGTCACCCAACAGGCACTGGGTGACCGCGTACCCGTCGCGGTCCTCGTCCTTCAGTGCGAACAACGGCAGCGCCTCAGCGAACCGGTGCGCCGACTCCGCCAGCCTGCCGTCGTACCGCAGGCTCGTGCCGGCCCGCAGCAGGTACACGGCCTGTTCGGTGGTCAGGCCGCCCTCCCTGGCCAGGACGAGCGCCCGGTCGAAGTGCGTCCGGGCCCCGACGAAGTCCTCACGCTCCATCAGCTGGGTGGCCACGCTGTAGTGCGTCGCGGCCAGCACCCGGGGGTCGGGGCAGTCCCGGGCGGCGTCCAGCGCGGCGTACGCCATCTCCAGTGCCGGCCCCATGTACAGCCGGAAGAGGAAGTAGTACCGCACGCCCTCGGCGAGCAGCCACACCGCCTCCGGGTCGGTCCCCTCCGGCGGGGCGGTGACCGCGGCGTGGAAACTGTCGCGCTCCGCGTCGCACCATGCCAGGGCCCGCTCCCGGTCGGCGAACTCCACCGGCTCCGACGGGCTGAAGTGCGCCGGGATCGGCAGGTGCAACCGTTCCGGGGACAGCCGCCACGCCGCCGCGTCGGCCGACACCACGTACCAGTGGTAGAACCGGCGGACCGCGGACCCGCGTTCGGGGTCGCCGACGAGCTGGTCGGCGGCGTACAACCGCATCAGGTCGTGGAAGCCGTACCGGTCACCGCCCTGCGGCTCGATCAGGTGCGCCGTGACCAGCGCGTTCAGCAGCCGGGTGGCCTCGGGCCGGCCGATGCCCCCGACCGCGGCGGCCGCACCGGCACCGAAGTCGGGCCCCGGTACCAGGGCCAGCAGCCGGAACAGCCGGGCCGCCTCCGGCTTGAGCCCGGTGTAGGAGTGCCCGAACGCGACCCGGACCGACGCGTCGTCGTCCTCCGGCAGGGCCAGCGCGGCGAGCCGGTCGCCGGCCGCCAGGTCCGCCGCGTGCCGGGTGAGCCGCAGCCCCGGCCGCTCGGCCAGTTGCGCCGCCGTGATCCGGATCGCCAGCGGCAGCCGGCCGCACAGCTCGACCAGCCGGCCGGCGGCCTCCGGCTCCGCGGCCACCCGCTCCGGACCGATCACCGCGACCAGCAGGTCCACCGCCTCGGCCGGCGACAGGATGTCCAGGGTGAGCCGGCGCGCCCCGTCCCGGGCGGTCAGGCCCGGCAACCGGTCCCGGCTGGTGATCAGGGCGAGGCTGCCCGGGCCCGAGGGCAGCAGGGGGCGGACCTGATCGGCGTGCCGGGCGTTGTCGAGCACCACGAGCAGCCGCAGGTCGGCGGTCCGGCTGCGGTACAGCGCCGCCGCCTCCTCCAGCTCGGGCGGGACCTGCTCGGGCGGTACGCCGAGGGCCCGTAGGAACCGGCTCAGCGCCTCGGTCGCGGTGACCGGCGCGGAGGTCGAGTAGCCGTGCAGGTTGATGTGCAGCTGGCGTCCGGGTAGGAGTGCCTGCTCCGGTGCGCCCAGTGCAGCGCCAGGGCGGTCTTGCCGACCCCGCCCACCCCGCCGACGGTACTGATCACCACCGCGCCCGGCTGGTCCGCCAACCCGTCGAGGGCGTCGAGCTGGTGGCCGCGCCCCGTGAAGTCCGGCACGGCCGGCGGCAGTTGGGCGGGCCGGGCGCCGACCGCCCGGGGTGCGAGGTCCAGCGCCGGGTCGGAGTGCGTGATCGCGCGGTGCAGGTCCCGGAGCGCGGGGGTCGGGTCCAGGCCGACGCGTTCGGCGAGTTCCCGGCGCGCGGCGTCGTACACGGCGAGGGCGTCCTGGCGGCGGCCCGCGCGGTACAGCCCGAGCATCAGGAGTTCGACGAGCCGTTCCCGGTGCGGGTACTCGACCACCAGCGCGCGCAGCTCGTCCACGACGTCTTCGTCCCCGCCGAGGGACAACTGGCAGTCGAGCCGCCCCTCGGTGGCGGCCAGGCGCAGCTCCTCCCACCCGGGCAGCACTTCCCGGCGGACCTGCTCGGTGGCCGCGTCGGCCAGGGGCGGCCCCTGCCAGAGGGCCAGGGCCTCGCGGAGCAGCGCGAGCCTGCCGGCCGGGTCGGGGACGGTCCGCGCCCGGTCGCACAGCCGGCGGAACCGGTGGGCGTCGACCCGCTCGGGGTCGCCCTCCAGGACGTAGCCGCCGGCCCGGGTGACCAGGCGGACGCCGTGCCGTTCGGCGCCGGCCGCCGCGAGTCCGGAGCGCAGCCGGGAGGCCAGCACCTGGAGGGCGGCCCGGGGCCGGGCCGGCGGGTGCTCGCCCCACAGCAGATCGGTCAGGCGTCCGAAGGGGACGGTCGCGCCGAGGTTCAGGACCAGGACGCCGAGCAGGCAGCGTTCTCTCCTGCGGCCGGCCAGCTCGACCGGCGCACCGTCGACGACGACCTCGACCGTGCCGAGGACCCGGAACTCCATGCCGTGAGGCTAACCGCCGGGGCCGGGCGGCGTGGCCCGGAAAGGTCCAGGGTGGACGCCCGGTACCCGTCGAAAAAGACATGTGCCCCGGAGGCCGAAGCCTCCGGGGCACACGATCAGGCCTGACTAGACCCGCTCGACCTCCGGGAAGTGGCACGCCGCGGCCTGGGCCGGGCCGCCGACCTGGAGCAGCTGCGGCTCCTCGGTCGCGCAGATCTCCTGCGCCTTCCAGCACCGGGTGCGGAACCGGCAGCCCGAGGGCGGGTTCAGCGGGGTCGGGACGTCACCCTTGAGCAGGATGCGGCCGCTCGACGCGCCCAACCGGGTCACATCCGGCACCGCGGAGAGCAGCGCCTTCGTGTACGGGTGGGACGGGTTCTTGTAGATGTCCTCGCGCTCGCCGATCTCGACCATCTTGCCGAGGTACATCACGCCGATCCGCTGGCAGAAGTGCCGGACGACGGCGAGGTCGTGCGCGATGAACACGAACGCCAGGTTGAACTCGCGCTGCAGGTCCCGGAGCAGGTTGATGACCTGCGCCTGGATCGACACGTCGAGGGCCGAGACCGGCTCGTCGGCGACGATGATCTTCGGACGGAGGGCGAGGGACCGGGCGATGCCGATCCGCTGGCGCTGGCCGCCGGAGAACTCGTGCGGGTACCGGTTGTAGTGCTCCGGGTTCAGACCGACGATCTCGAGGAGCTCCTGCACCCGCTTCTTCACACCACCGGGCGGGTTGACGTTGTTGACCTCGAGCGGCATGGCGATGATCTTGCCGACCGTGTGCCGCGGGTTCAGCGACGAGTACGGGTCCTGGAAGATGATCTGCATGTCCTGGCGCAGGGAGCGCATGCCCTGGTTGCCGACCCGCGTGATGTCGCGGCCCTCGAAGGTGATCTTGCCGGAGGTCGACTCGAGGAGCCGGACCAGCATGCGGCCGGTCGTGGTCTTGCCACAGCCGGACTCACCGACGAGACCCAGGGTCTCACCCGCGTTGACGTGGAAGCTGACCCCGTCGACCGCCTTGACGACCTGCTTCGAGCCGAAGAAGCCACCGCGCACCGGGAAGTGCTTGGTCAGGTTCTCGACCTTGAGCAGCGGCTCCACCGAGGAGGCCGGGACGACGGGCGCCGGGGCGCCGTTCTCGATGGTTGTCACTTCGCCACTCCCGTGTGTGCCACGTCGCGCTGGTAGGTCTCGGCCCGCTCCTGCTCCGGCAGGTGGCAGGCGACGCTGTGACCGCGCTCCTGCACCTGGAGCAGCTGCGGGATCTCGATGTCACAGGGCTTGCCGTCACCCAGCATCGCGTACCGGCAGCGCGGGTTGAACGCGCAGCCCGACGGCAGGTTGATCAGCGACGGCGGGTTGCCCTTGATCGGGACGAGATCCTCGCCGGCGTCCCCGTGCAGCGACGGCACGCTGGAGAGCAGGCCCCACGTGTACGGGTGCTGCGGGCGCCGCAGAACCTGCTCGGCGGTGCCCTTCTCGACGGCGCGGCCGCCGTACATCACGAGGACGTCGTCGGCGATCTGGCTGATGACGCCCAGGTCGTGCGTGATCATGATGATCGCGGAGTTGAACTCCTTCTGCAGGTCCAGCAGCAGATCGAGGATCTGGGCCTGGACCGTCACGTCGAGCGCGGTGGTCGGCTCGTCGGCGATGATCAGGTTCGGGTCGTTCACCAGGGACATCGCGATCATGGCGCGCTGGCGCATACCGCCGGAGAACTCGTGCGGGTACTGGTCCGCCCGCTTCGCCGGCTGCGGGATACCCACCCGGTCCAGCATCTCGACGGCCCGCTTCTTCGCCTCGCTCTTGCTCACCTTGTGGTGGACCTGGTAGGCCTCCACGATCTGGTGGCCGATCGTGTAGAAGGGGTGCAGCGCCGACAGCGGGTCCTGGAAGATCATGGAGATCTGCTTGCCGCGCAGCTCGCGGAGCTTCTCCTCCTCCAGGTTCAGGATGTTGCGCCCGTTGACGAGGACCTCACCGGTCATCGCGGTCCGCTTGCGGTTGTGCAGGCCCATGATGGACAGGCTCGTCACACTCTTGCCGGAACCGGACTCGCCCACGATGCCGAGCGTCTTGCCGCGCTCGACGGAGAAGGACACGCCGTCGACGGCCTTGACGATGCCGTCTTCGGTCTTGAACTGCACTCGCAGGTCCTTGACCTGGAGGTACGGGTTCTGGTCAGCCATTGGTGTCACTCCTCTCAGGCCAGCTTGACGCGGGGGTCGATGACCGCGTACATCATGTCGACGATCACGTTGAACAGCACCACGAACACGGCGGCGAGCAGCACCGTCGCCATGACGATCGGCAGGTTGTCGTCGCCGACGGCCTTGACCGCGAGCTTGCCGACGCCGGCCATGTCGAACGTGGTCTCCGTGATCACGGCGCCACCGAGCAGGCCACCGAGCTGCAGGCCGAAGATCGTGATGATGGAGCTGAGCGAGGCGCGCAGCGCGTGCTTGATGTTGACGTCACGCGGGGCCAGGCCCTTGGCGCGGGCGGTGCGGACGAAGTCCTCGGAGAGGATCTCGAGCATCTCGGCCCGGGAGAAACGGGCGTAGGTCGCGGCGCTCAGGAAGCCGAGGGTGATCCACGGCAACAGCATGCCCATCAACCAGCCGCCGAAGTCCTCAGCAGGGCTGACGTACACCGGTCTGGGGAGCCAGCCGAGCTGGTACACCAGGACCATCTGCAGGATCAGGCCGAGGAAGAAGATCTGGAGGGACGCGCCCGTCAGGGCGAATCCGATGGAGAACTTGTCGAGCCACCCGCCGCGTTTGAGGGCAGAGGCCACACCCAGCCCGACGCCCATCAGCACCGAGATCACAGCGCCGCCGATGGCGATGCTGGCCGTGATCGGCAGACCGCGGGCGAGGATCGTCGAGACCGGCTCGTTGCTGCGGAAAGAAACACCGAAGCACGGGGCGGGGCACTCGATCTTGTCGACGCCGTCGCCGATGGTGCGGCCGGTGAAGATGCCGGTCATGTACTCGGAGTACTGGACGTGATAGGGCCGGTCAAGGCCGAGCGCCTTCGTGATCCGCTCGATCTTCGCCGCGTCACAGGCCTTGCCACCACACATGGAGGCGGCCGGGTTGGCGGAGCCGGCGAAGAAGAGCAAGAAGGTCGTCACGGAGATGACGGCGAGCGTGAGCACCGCGATCAGTGAACGCTTGATGAAATACCGCAGCATTGGGGGCCTTCCAAGGTCCTGCCCGGGCGTCCGGTCGGAGCGGAACGGGGTTGAAGCTTGGCATGCCGCGGGCGACCGGTGAAGAACTCCGGTCGCCCGCGGCGTGCGGCGCCCCCTACTCGGAGGAGACGCCGCTCGCCAGGGTCACCGTCAACTACGCCTTGACGTAGACGTTGGTGAGGTTGACCT